>CACXES010000166.1 GCA_902766745.1 uncultured Ruminococcus sp. | reverse complement strand
TGTCGGAGTATGTCGGTATATTGATAATGCCGCATATGAATCCCTCCGTCAGTCTTCGACTGACACCTCCCTTTAGGCAAGGGAGGCTTTGGTGTGGCTTTTTTAATTATGCATTATGAATTATGCATTATGAATTATTAATCTTCATGGCACTCTATGGCACTGCGATATGTGGTATTATACAGTTGTCCGGCGGAGGACAGCACAATTCCCGGGAGCCGCCGTTCAAAATAATACAGCCCCAAAGGGGCGGAAAGGATAAAATACCATGTTTAATTTTAACACAAACAAACGCAGTACAGAGCCGAGCATTAACTCGGCTCTGCCGAAGGAAACAGGAACAGGAAACGCAGTGCCGAACAGAGGAGCGACCGCACAGCCGCAGCAAGGCACGGCGGAAGCAGAAAATCAGGCGTACATAAACTCCAAGGTTCAGGAAATCGAGGCACAGCGTGAGGAGTTTATGAAAAAGCGCCCCGACTTCGACATGAAAGCCGAAATGCAGAACCCTGACTTTGTCAAATATGTATGGCATATGGGTCTGACCGTAGAGGATGCCTACTACCTGGTTCACCGCGAGGACTTGATTCGCGAGGGAGTGTATGAGGCGATGAACCGCCTTGCGGCACGCAGAGAGCGAATCCCCGAAAACGGAGCCGGAAAGAACAGCCCCGCCGTTGTCAAGAAGAATCCAAAGGATCTGACCGACAAGGAAATCGATTCGATAATCGAAAGAGTGCGTAACGGCGAAAAGGTAAGCTTCTAAAGCTTCTATGGCGAAAAGGTAAGCTTCTGAAGCTTCTGTGACGAAAAAGTAAGCTTCTAAAGCTTCTACGCAGAATATTAAACCAATTAACTTAAATTTTTTATTGAGAAAGGATGTTTTTAAATGAGCATAAATTACAATACTCAGACTACTGCCACAAATAACTCGGGGAACAATTTGACCCCCGAAATGAAAACCTACTACGACAGAGCGCTTATCCGCTTTGCATCACCGAAGCTTGTACACGCCCGCTTCGGTCAGAGCAAGCCCATACCGGCAGGCAGCGGCAAGACGATCGAATTCAGAAAGTTCAGCCCTCTTGAAAAAGCGCTTGTACCCCTGACAGAGGGCGTGACCCCCAAGGGCAACTCCATAAACGTGACAACGGTTGAATCCACCGTGGAGCAGTACGGCGACTATGTTACGCTTTCGGATATGCTCACCCTCTCGTCTATTGACTCGGTTATATCCGAAACCCAAGCAGTCCTCGGCGACCAGGCAGGCAGAACCCTCGACACGGTTATCCGTGAAAAGATTAATGCCGGCACAAACGTCCAGTACGGAAACGGCAAGGCAGACAGAAGCCTTCTTGTCGGCGGAAAATCCGAATATGCGGACAACGACTACTTAAACGTTGCCACTGTCAAGAGAGCCGTTGCCACCCTCAAGCGCAACAACGCAACACCCTTTAAGGACGGCTGCTATGTGGCGATTATCCACCCGGACGTTGCCAATGACCTGACCAATGACCCCGATTGGAAGGCGGTAAAGCAGAATGTGGATCCGGACGACTGGTACAAGGGCGCAATCGGAATGATTCACGGCGTTGTATTCGTTGAATCCACCGAGGCAAAAGTTTTCCGCAGCCAGAACCTCAGAAACGCTTCCACCCTTGAAAAGGGTGACGCAGAAATCCTGACGGTATTGAGTGTTGCCTCCGGAAATAAAATCAATATAAAGGAGGACTTGTCCTCAGAGGATGCAGCCGCACTTGTGGGCAGAAGCATCCAGATAAACGGCTTTAACTATTCCATTGCCGCAGCGGCTTCGGGCAGTGCAGGCAGTGCAAGCATCACTCTTCAGGAGACCCCCGACAGCAGCATAGCCGCAAATGCGGTTATATACCCGGGCGGTGCCGGTGCAGAGGGCAGAGATATCTATTCCACTCTCTTTATCGGACAGAATGCCTACGGTGTAACCAACATCACCGGCGGCGGACTTGAGACAATTCTCAAGCAGAAGGGCAGCGCAGGCACCGGCGATCCTCTGGATCAGCGCAGCACTGTCGGCTGGAAGGCGACACAGACAGCGGAAATACTCTCTCCCGAATTCATGGTCAGAGTTGAAACAACCTGCAGCTATTAATCACCCGTATACGGCAGGGGCGGAACTCCGCCCCTGCGGAAAGCTAATAAACAATAAAACAGAAAAGGAGATATAAATATGACAAAAACAACAAAGGCGCAGCCGACAGCGGCTGCACTCGAAAAATACTACAATGAGCCTGTGCCCGTGATGCTTATCAAGGACAACGCAAAGTACAAGGATGACGTCACCGTAACGGTAAACGGCGTGAACTATCAGCTAAAACGCGGAGTTCAGATCACCGTTCCGAGAAAGGTGGCTATGGTCTTAGAGCGTGCAAAGGAGCAGGAGGCCGAGGCTCAGGCTTACATGGACAGTCTTAAGGGCTGACGAGCCGAGGAGGTGAGCTTTATTTTATGAAAATCATGGAAGCAATAGACAGAGCCGACGCTCTCTGTCCGAATCCCTATACTCTCGAGGAAAAACTAAGCTGGTGCGATGAGGTTAACGCCGAGCTTCGGCGCGGACCCATAAAGTCTTATGATATGATTGAAATTGACATCGACAGCTTCGGTTGTGTGCAAATTCCGGACGACTTGTCCTTTGAGAGAATAGAGGCTGTGTTTTACAACGGTGTGCTGCTTGATAAGCAGGATTTCAGAACCTTTATCCGCGACTATAAGGACGGTGGAACGGCGTTCGCTCTGCCGAAGCGTCTGAAAGCAGTCTATCTGACCCTTCCCGAGAAGATTCGGAATACCGATGTCCGGGGCGAGTTTAACACCGGCATAAACTACATTGAAATGGAGATGCAGCCCTTCGAGGAGGAGGACAGGCTTGAGATATCCGAGCTTTCCGACCTGTCGGATGAGCCGGATTGGGAGAACGCCGCCGAGGCATATGTAATGGAGGTTCAGCCGGACAGGATTATCCTCGACCGTGACGCACTTACGGCACAGACTGCCGCAAGGCTCGCCATGCGCAGGATTATAGACGATTCAACCGAAATCGACGAAGCACCGTATGACAGTATGTATGTCGAATACATACTTGCAAAGATTGCTCTGTATCAGCATGACTATGTTGGCTATAACGCACATATGACCCAGTATAACGCATATTTTGAGACCTTGCGCCGTGAGCTGCGTGAGCGAAGTCCACTGACGGATTTGGTGCGGTTTCGGAACTACACCGTCATATGATTTAAGAAAGGAAGGTGCAGCTACCGTATGCTTTTACCAAACATAAAAACAAAGGAATCTGCCGCCGCACAGCTTAAAATTTTCGGCGGCCTGGACAGACGCGACAAGATATCCGACACATCCTTTACCGAGATGGAGAATATGTCGGCGGATTCGGCACCTGCTCTTGCGCCGAGGTCTGCAAGATGCGAAATCGCCGAAGTGCCCGGTGCGGAAAACATTACTGCTCCGCAGTACACCGACGGAGCCTTAAGCTCCTTTACAGGGGTGAGAGAAAATCACTTCTACTACAACGGTGTGCAGATTAAAGGGGTGCTGTCCGACGGGCAAAAGTCGATTGCGGATTTTAACGGAAAAATCTGTATATTCCCCGACAAGGTTTACTACGATTACATTCCGTCACCCGACAGCGGCGAGGTATCGGACAGCCTGACAAGCATGGAAAGCACTATGACCTTGAGCGGAGCGGTGTTTTATTCTTCAAAAAACGAGCTATCCGGAGAATATACCGCCTACATCAGCTCAAGCGGAACAAGCTTCGCCGAAAGCTTTAAGGTCGGTGACAGTCTTGTAATCTCAGGCTGCTCAAAGGAGAAGAACAACACCCATATATTGGAAAGCCGTCTTGACAGAGCCGCAGATGATGATATAGTCAGCGCAGTGGTAAGTGCCGCACAGACAGGAAAAATATATTTGCAGCTCTACAACAAGCACGGAGAAAAGGTTTGCTTTGTCTCAGCGACCGAGACGGGAAGTATCACCCTTAAAAAGGCAATTCCCGATATGGATCATATTTGTGTCCATAACAATCGTCTGTGGGGAACCGCCTCCTCGGGGGAATACATCTATGCCTCAAAGCTGGGCGACTGCACCGACTTTAACTCCTTTGCCGGACTGTCAACCGACAGCTGGTACAGCTATGTTGCAACAGGCGGAGACTTTACCGGGATATGCAGCTACCGTACGGCGGTTGTGGCGTTTAAGCGTAACTATATCCACCATGTATACGGTGACGCACCTGTGAACTTCTCTATCCCAAAGCAGACCTTCGGCGGCTGCATCGACGGCAGAAGCATCTGCGAAATAGGCGGAGTGTTGTACTATTTGGCTCCGGACGGCTTTCGTGCCTACAGCGGCGGCGAGCCGTACGATATTTCACCGCAGCTTAACTTAAAATATTCCTCCTGTGCTGCGGGAACGGACGGCATACATTACTACGCTTCGGCATTTTTGGATGACGGTACCTGTGACGTCCTTGTCTATACCCCCGAAAAGAATATTTGGGTCAGAGAGGACAGCACACCCTTTGCGGATTTCTGCAGCTTTAACGGCTGTGTATACGGAATTGCCGACGGAAAGATGTGGCGTCTCGGCTGCGGCGGAAGCGAAGGCTTTACCTGGAGTGCGGTGTCAAAGAGATTCACCTATGACATGATAAACCATAAGGGTATGTCCTGTATGTGGATACGGGCGGATATGGGCAGCGGTGCCGAAATGAGTGTTTATATCTCAGCAGACGGCGGCGAATTTGTAAGCTGCGGAGCTATTTGCGGCAGTGAAGGGTTTTCGGTTTATCGTATTCCCGTGCGCTTTAAAAAATGCAACAGCTTCAGAATAAAGCTTGTCGGGCACGGCAAAGCAATAATTCACGATATAGAAATAACAAGTCATAACGGAGGCAGAGTTTATGGATAAAAAGAAAAACTATACAAACGAAAATATTAAAAAGGAGGTTCCCGTACGCGGTGACACCGTGGGGATAAGAGCAACGCTCAATAATATGGGCTTCTCGGACAGCAGTATCGGCTATAACGAGGCGGACGGAACCGTTACCCTCGGCGGAAAGACGTTTATGAAGCCTGATTATGTTGACGAAAACCGAGGTATATCCTATTCCACAAAGAATAATATACAAAAAAGTCTCGTCAATTTCTATCGGGATTCCTCAAATCCCATCGTCAGGGTGAGTGATGCATACGCTGCGGCAGCAGGTAAAAACGGCCTTACGGCGGATGCCTTAAGCTACGGAAACGGTACGGTTATGATAGGCGGAACTCCGCTTGACACGCTGTATATTGACGATGAGGGAAAGGCATGGGCGTGGCAGAGTGACGTTGACAGTCTGACCTCAGCCTATGCCGACAGGTCAGGGGTCAAAAGTCCCGATTCTGTATTAAACGAATACAGCCGAAGATATATGTCGGATGTGAGGGATTTGCTCAGGAGTACGGCAGATCGTGAGAGCTTTTCCTATGACCCGGAAAGCGACCCGGTATATAAGGCGTATCGAGAGAAGTACATTTCAGAGGGTGACCGTGCGTCAAAGAACGCCATCGCCGACTATTCGGCAAATACCGGCGGATATGTCAATTCCGCCGCAGTGACAGCCGGAAGCCTTGCCAATCAGTATTACGCAAAGCAGCTCTCCGATAAGCTGCCCGACCTGGCTCAGGCGGCATATGAGCGTTATCTCGACGAGTATAATCTGAACCTCGACACCGCAGATAAGCTGCTTGCCGCATACAAGGCGGAATATTCCAACGCTGCGGATGCAAATAATCAGCTTCGCAAGAATGCAAACAACACAGCATCTTCCGTAGTATCGAGAGATAATGCGGCATACAATCGCGAATTTGAGCGGCAAAATGCCGACAGAGACTATGAGCAGGAGGAGTTTGAACGATACTGGGATAATCTTTTGAATCAGCAAAGCTATGACACCCAAGAGAGAGATAACTACTGGTCAGAGATTTTCAATGCCCAGAAGCGCACTTCAAACACTTATCAGAACACGGCGGCACTCCTTGACAACAAGGAGAAGGAGATTTATCTCGAATACTACAGGCGGCTGCTTGAATCGGAGCTTGAGGGCAGCAATCTGGACAACGACCTCAAGGACGCAAAGCTCCGTGTGGAATACGGCTACTGATACCGCTCCCATCAAATTTAAAAAGGCTGAACGATCGGACGTTCAGCCTTTTAATTTGTTTTGATTATCTGTTAATTCAGCTTTTCCTCCATAAGGGCGGCAAGCTCCTCCGCCTGCTTTTTTATTGCCGCTTCGTCGCTGCCCTCTATCATAACTCTGACCAAGGGCTCTGTTCCGGACGGGCGAATCAGAACTCTGCCGCTGTCTGCAAATTCGGAGCGCAGCTTCTCTATTGCCGCCGCAATCTCGGGCACCGCCATATACTTATCCTCACTCTTGAACTCGTTTTTAACCCTTGCGTTCACAAGCACCTGAGGATATATGCGCATAACCGACGCAAGCTCAGACAACGCCTTTCCGCTGCGCTTTATAACCGACACAAGGGTTATACCGGTGACAAGTCCGTCACCTGTGGTGTTGTTATCAAGCAGGATAACGTGTCCCGACTGCTCGCCGCCGATTTTGTGGCCACAGCGCAGCATTTCCTCTAAGACATATCGGTCGCCGACCTTGGTCTGCTTGATTTTAAGCCCCTTTTCCTCACCCATTTTAAAGAAGCCGAGGTTGCTCATAACCGTGGCAACCACGGTGTTATCCGGAAGCATCCCCCTGTCCTTCATATCAAGGGCGCATATTGCCATAATCTTATCTCCGTCCACAAGGTCGCCGTTTTCGTCAACCGCAAGTACACGGTCGGCATCACCGTCAAAGGCAAGACCCGCATCTGCGCCGCATTCCTTGACGAATTTCTGTAAGCCCTCAATATGGGTCGAGCCGCAGCCGCTGTTGATATTTATCCCGTCCGGCTTATCACACATCACAAACACCTGTGCTCCGAGGCCCTCGAGGGCACGCCTTGCGGTAACGCTTGACGCACCGTTGGCACAGTCAATGGCAATTTTAAGTCCGTCAAGGCGCACATCGGTAACCGACACGGCAAAGTCGATATACTTATCCACAAGCGACCTATCCTCCGTCCGATGTCCGATATTCTCGTGCGTCGCACGTACAACCTTCTCTTTTCCGTCTAAAATTATGTCCTCGATACGATTTTCCGTTTCATCACTCAGCTTATATCCGTCACCGCTGAAAAACTTTATCCCGTTATGCTCAAAGGGATTATGCGATGCGGAAATCATAACCCCGGCATCAAAGCCGCACTCACGCACAAGATACGCAATCGCCGGTGTGGGTATAACACCTGCGCTTACCACCTCGGCACCGACGCTGCAAAGCCCTGCCGTCAAAGCACTCTCCAATATATCCCCTGAAATTCTCGTATCCTTTCCCACTAATATTCTCGGTTTTTTTCCGCTGCTTCCGGTCAGCACATACGCTCCCGCCTTGCCTATCTCAAGCGCAAGCTCCGGTGTCAGCTCATCGTTGGCGATTCCTCTTACGCCGTCTGTTCCGAACATTCTGCCCATTTCTATCTCCTCCGATAACATTTATATAGAATAGATTATATGCCAAAATCCGTATTTTGTCAATCGTATAAACGAATTTTGTCGATTGTGTAAATTGTATCTGAAATATATTCCGAAAATCCCGTTACATCTCGAGAACAGAAGACGCAGCCCTTATTCCGTCAACCGCCGCACTGACAATTCCTCCGGCACGCCCTGCACCCTCCCCCGAGGGATAAAGCCCTCGGCAGCTTATGCTTTCGCCGCTTTCGGTGCAAAGAAACCGAATCGGAGCGGACGTCCTCGATTCTATTCCCGTCAGCACTGAACCTCCCGACACAAAGCCGCACATTCTGCGCTCAAAATCACAAAGTCCCATGCGCAGTGTTTCCGTCACAAACGGCGGCAGGCAGTTTTTCAGCTCTGCAAGCTTAAAACCGCTTGTCACTGTCGGAATTACGTTTTTAAGTCCTATACTCCGCCTGTCCGCAATAAAGTCCGCCGCAAGCTGAATCGGTGCGGAGCCGTCCGAACCGCCAAGCTCAAAGGCGAGCCTCTCGTATCTTCTTTGAAATTCCATACCACCCAAAATTCCGTCCTCAAAGTCCGAGGCTTTAACCGTAACCACAAGGGCGGAATTGGCATTTCTGCCGCCGCGGCTGTGCTCACTCATTCCGTTGACGGCAAGCATTCCCGTCTCGCTTGATGCATTGACCACCGTACCGCCCGGACACATACAAAAGGAATAGCAGCTGCGATCTCTGCCGTTCCAAGCCACACGGTAATCCGCCGGAGGAAGACCCTCAATTTTTCCGTACTGCATACGATTTATAAACTCCTGCTCATGCTCTATCCGAACCCCGACAGCAAAAGGCTTCGGCTCGGCGGAAATTCCGGTTTTCGTCAGCATTTCATAAGTATCGCGGCTGCTGTGACCTATGGCGAGAACAACGTTATCGCAGGGGATATATTCATCGCCGTTTACCTCAATCCCCCGAATTGCACCGCCTTTTATATCAAGGGCGGTCAGCCTTGTTCCAAACCTGACCTCCGCACCGGCTTCAATCAAGCTGCATCGCATATTCTTTATCACCCGATGCAAAACATCTGTTCCGATATGCGGCTTTGCCCTATACAAAATATCCTCCGGCGCACCCATTTCCGCAAAGGTTTTAAGCACAAACCTCTGTCTCGGGTCGCTTATCCTTGTGGTCAGCTTTCCGTCAGAAAACGTCCCTGCGCCGCCCTCGCCGAACTGTACGTTTGACTCGGGGTTTAAGATACCGCTTTTCCAAAAATCCTTAACGCTTCTGCTGCGGCTGTCCACATCCTCGCCTCGCTCTATTATAAGCGGCGGATTCCCGGATTTTGCAAGCACCCAAGCCGCAAACAGTCCGCAGGGACCCATACCGACCACAACAGGCCTGCTTCGCAGAGCTGATTTAACAGGCTCAAAATCCGCACCGTCATCCAATATCCGCATATTTTCGCCGAGCCGTGTTCCGTCAGGAACCTCCGCCGCAACGGTATAGACATAATGAATGTTATTCTTTCGCCGTGCATCGATAGCCTGCTTGTATATGCGAAAGTTTTTTGCCGAGACACAGCAGGACCGCACAATTTTTCGTGCGGCCTCCGTTACATCTTCACTATTATGCCGAACAGGCATTTTTATATTACTGATTATAATATGCATCTGTATCACCTGCAGGCTTGATTTAATTGTTTTCCAAGGTTATTTCCACCTCGGATATATCATCAAAAATCTTAACACCCTCGGGTATATTGATCTTTGCCTTTACCTTTCCGCTGCCATAAAGCTTATCGACGGATATAATCTCGGTCAAGATCTCCGTATTTTCCGCCATTGCCTTATCACTGCCGAAGATGTACACCTCCGACGGCTCTGTTTTATACGAAAATCCCTCCGGAAGGGCGGCTGTATCAAACCTCGCCTTAATGGGAACCCTGTGCATCTTCATTACGGGGCAGTGAACCTTGACTGACTCTGCGGACACGGATATTCGCTTCATCAGTGCGTCCAGCATGGAAATCTCCTTACCGTCCGAGCCGTAAAACGTAACAGGCAGTTCTTTATCGATATCCACATCCTCGTTGGCGTAATCCAATCTGACAGCCGCCTCCGAAATCTTCTCCACTGCGGATTTTGGACCCACAAGGGTAATAACCGCCGGTTCGGTGCTGATATCCCCGGGCATATAGTCCGGCGCAAGAGAGCCGTAAGTATTGATTCTTATATCAAGCTCCTTTGTCACTCTGCTTTCAACCTTGACGGTGACGGTATAGTCGCTCTGGGAGCTTATACCTTGATTTTCAAACGGGATAACTATATCTATCGGTACGGTATTCTCACCCGTATCGGTTATTCCCGAAATATCGGCTCTGGCAATAATGGTCTTCATGTCGTTCTGACCCATTTTCTTACGACTTCCCTTTATATTCACGCTGACGGTTGTGGAGGATTCACTGATCACCGAAAGATTTTTGGCATCAAGAGTCTCTGCACCTATAAACTGTATGGGCAGATCTCGAACGGTGATCTCGATTGTCGGATCGACCACAAGAGCAATATAAATCCATATTCCTATGGCGATAATAACAGACATCAGCTTAAGTGCGCCGTCGGTTGCCAAAATCTTTTTCATCAGCCCCGCCTCCTTTTGGAAAGGTTTGAAAGCTTGAACTTCGCCTTCGGGTCAGCTTCTTCGTTGTCGCCTATCAGATCCAGAATCCTCGCTCTCAATGTGTCCTCATTGTAGCCCGTGGATAAAGCACCCTTATTGGCAACAGAAATACGCCCCGTCTCCTCCGAAACAATAACGGCAATAACGTCCGATTCCTCGGTTATTCCTATTCCGGCACGGTGACGTGTACCGTATGAGGTCTTTATGTTCGGGTTCTGCGACAGAGGCAGAACACAGCTCGCCCTCTCTATTCGACAGTTTCTGATGATAACGGCACCGTCATGCAGAGGTGTATCGGGTACGAAAATATTCTCCAAAAGCTCGCTTGACACACTTGCGGAAACATCCACTCCGGAGCTTATCAGGCTGTCTATGTTATCCTTTCTCTCTATTATCATAAGTGCGCCGGTACGGGTGTTTGACATCGTCTGAGCCGCCTTGGCAAGCTCTCTTATTACCTGCTGAACCTCGGCACCGGATTCTCCGTGCTGTGTAAAAAGACCTGCAGAGACGGTTCTGCCCGCATGTTCAAGGGCGCGGCGCAGCTCCGGCTGGAACACGATAAGCAATGCTATAATTCCCAGCTGCAAGCAGTGACTTAAAATAAAGTACAGGGTGTTAAGCTTTGCAAAATACGCAACCTGTGTTGCAACAACAACAAGAGCAACTCCCTTTAATAACTGAATCGTTCGTGTATCTCTTATAAACTTTAAAGCCTTGTACACAACATAGGACACAATAATAATGTCGATGATATCAGTAATCTTGAACAGCTCAAGCTGATTTATCGCTATGTGATAAAAATTCTGCCACCAGCTCATATTTTAAGTCACCTCCGATTTTCAAATTTATGTTATTTGGTATAAATAGCCTGTATTCACTTTTATAATTATTTCACTCAGGCACAGGCTTCGGCGAAATCAGTACGCCTTACCCCAGTAAACCATCTTATCCGCAGGCTTTCCGCAGCAGATACAGGTATCCGAGATATGCTCCTGCTCGAAGGGGATACATCTTGACGTTGCCGTTGTATCCTCCTTGATTTTCTGTTCACATTCCTCGCTTCCGCACCACATCGCCTTGACAAAGCCGCCCTTTTCGTCGATAAGGCTCTTGAACTCGTCATAGGTTTTCGCAGTGCTTGTCTTACTCTCTCTGTTCTCGAGGGCGGCATCATACATCTGCTGCTGAATTTTGTCAAGCAGAGAGGACAGCTCCTCCTCGATATTATCGAGAGATACAAAGGTCTTGCTTCTGTCAACACGGCTGACCAGAACCGCCTGATTCTTTTCTATATCCTTGGGTCCTATTTCTATACGAACGGGAACCCCTCTCATCTCGTATTCGCTGAACTTCCAGCCCGGCGACTTCTCGCTGTCGTCAAGCTTTACTCTGAAGCTTTCGGAGAGTCTGTCTCTCAAAGCGGCAGCCGCATCAAGAACACCCGCCTTGTGCTGTGCCACAGGCACAATCACTGCCTGAATCGGCGCAATTCTCGGCGGAAGCTTTAGTCCTGCGTCATCGCCGTGAACCATGATTATCGCACCGATGATACGGGTGGACATTCCCCACGAGGTCTGGTGGACGTACTTCTGCTCGTTATTCTTATCGAGGTACTGAATTCCGAACGCCTGAGCAAATCCGTCACCGAAATTGTGGCTTGTGCCGGATTGCAGAGCCTTTCCGTCATGCATAAGACTCTCTATCGTATAGGTCTCCTTTGCACCGGCAAACTTCTCCTTATCTGTCTTTTGTCCCTTGATAACGGGAATTGCAAGCACGTTTTCGCAGAAATCGGCGTACACGTTCAGCATTTGGATAGTGCGCTCCTGTGCCTCCTCTGCCGTAGCGTGAGCGGTATGGCCTTCCTGCCATAAAAATTCCATACTTCTGAGGAAGGGTCTTGTGGTCTTTTCCCAGCGCACAACGCTGCACCACTGGTTATACACCTTGGGAAGGTCGCGGTAAGAGCGTATTGCGCCCGAGTAATGCTCACAGAACAGGGTCTCAGAGGTGGGGCGAACGCAGAGACGTTCCTGAAGCTTCTCCATTCCACCATGGGTCACCCACGCAACCTCCGGGGCAAAGCCTTCAACGTGGTCCTTTTCCTTCTGCAGAAGGCTCTCGGGGATAAACATCGGCATATAGACATTCTCTACGCCCGTTTTCTTGAATCTTGAATCAAGCTCATTCTGAATATTCTCCCATATTGCATAGCCGTAGGGCTGTATCACCATACAGCCGCGCACCCCGGAATAGTCGCAGAGCTGCGCCTTTTTTATTATATCAGTATACCAACGGGCAAAATCCTCGCCCATAGGGGTAATTTCTTCTACCAGCTTCTTATTATCATCCATTAATATCCATTCCTTCCGAATTTAATCAGTCTTAAATTGTGTCACCGCTGAGGCTGTGACACAAAACACCCAATATATTTATATATAATATAAGTATAAATGAAAACACGTTCTCTGTCAAGGTTTAAGGATTTTTTTTTACATAAATTTAAAACTTATCCGGAAGCGTTCCGCTTCACCAACGCCGTTGTTACTGTGGCGGAATAGATTATCTTTCATCCCGTGGCGGCAGCTTTTGCGGAAATTTGTCGTATATTAAATATTGCGTTCCGCTTCACCAACGCCTCCCTTGCCTAAAGGGAGGTGTCAGTCGAAGACTGACGGAGGGATTCATATGCGGCATTATCAATATACCGACATACTCCGACA
>CACXES010000165.1 GCA_902766745.1 uncultured Ruminococcus sp. | reverse complement strand
TATCGCTTACCACTGCGGCTTTAACATTATGACTAAACTTCCGTCTTATGCTAAATTTACTCGTTTTATCCGCGAATTTGATAACGACGTACTTCAAACCGTTATGCAATCACATGTTTTAAAAGCTGCCGATTTAACGCTTGTTGACCCTTCTTTTATTGCTTTAGATGCTACGCCTGTTAAAGCCAATGTCTCAAACAACAACCCTAAATCTTTTAAAAAAGATAAGTTTTCCAAAAACATTCAACCTAAGGCTGATAATGATTGCAGGCGCAGTGTAAAACCGTTAAAACGGCTCGCTTGATAAGTGTCTCAACTTAATATTTTTCGTCTTGCCGGGTAGGCTTGTTTGCCATACCCTTTTTCCCTGATTTTCTTGTTTCGTTTCTTTATTTAGCTTTCTTGTGGCTTTATTATCTTTTTATTTCATCTGTTTTGCACCTCTCTAATCTTATAAAATTAATTTAACATATGTCTTACTTCGTTTCTTCAAACATTGTTTTTACAAGCTCATATGCAAAAAGCTTATTCATTTCACGGGTGGGATGATTTATTTTATTTGCCAAAAGCTCTGTCGTATCAACGCCACCGTGATAAAGTTTTTTCCACAGCGAATAACAGTCGCAAACGGGAATCTTACGCTCATTACATAGCTTTTTTGCCTCGTCGACAAACAAGTCAAGTATTCCGTCATTTTGAAGTTTAGCCTTTCTCTCGGCAATATCGATATAGTCCTTATCCGTCAAATGCGGACTTATTTTTGTGTTCATCATATTGGGCGTCATAAATATTATATCGCATCTGCTGTCCTTCAGCTTATCGAATATATTACCGAGCGAAGTTATATATTCTTCAAGACTTGTCTTTTCGGGCGCACAGTCATTCAAGCCGTAACACACCACTGTCAAGTCGGGTTTGTGACTCAACACATCACGTTCAACCCTTTCTGCACCCGAACACGCCCTATCGCCGCTAATCCCGGCATTTATGATATTTAATGTTACCGACGGATATAACATACAGAATATTTCAAACACATATGCCTCATACGAATACCGCTTATCAAAAACCGTTTCAACGACATTTCCCTCTTTTTTATAGAGTTCAAAGCATCCTTGCGTGACGCTGTCACCCAAGAATGCAAGCGTTACCCCTTCGTTATGAGCATTATCCTCCGCCTTTGCCTTTATCTTTTTAATTATGTTCATAAATTTTTCATCTCCTAATTTAGTTTTCGTTAAAATTGTTTACTCGTCAAAGCCGGACCTCCATACGGTTTTACATGGCTTTAGGCTGTCGCCCTCCCATACATACGCACGAACCTTGCCGCATTTCATTTTTACAGACAACGGCACTTCTCTCTTTTCGCCCGCGGATAATGTTATCGTTTCCATTTGACACTCTACAAGCCTGTCATCATTATATCCGCAAAGCAAAAGCTGTATATCTCTGTCGTCGTTTCCGTTATAAATACCGAATACAGCCGAACCGTCGCCTGTCCTTTTGACATAAGCGGTCATATCATCATAACCGCTTATCAAAAGCATTCGGCGCGCATAATCCTGTAAGTATTCCGCGATGATAAATTCCTCCGAAAGAAACTTTTCCTCTCTCACAACGTCAAAGGAATTATACCCCCACACCTTGCCGCCGACAGATACGGAATACGTTCCGTTTTCCGTAAGCCAAAGCCGATATTTAACGCCGCCGTTAGCGTCGGCACAGATTGTATCCGCGCTGTATATCCTGTTATCCTTTTCGATTTTCAGAGATGCATAGCTTCCGGGTGATGCGTTGCCGCGGATTTCCAGCATACCCGTCCCCGACAGACTGTAGGTTACTCCGCTCGCACTTCCGCTCTTTTTAACGCATACGTTATTATTCGCATTATCCGTATCTTCTTCTCTTACAACATCAAAAGAATTACATTTCTGCGCCGTGCCGCCGACAGATACGGAATACGTTCCGTTTTCCGTAAGCCAAAGCCGATATTTAACGCCGCCGTCAGCGTCGGCACAGATTGTATCCGCGCTGTATATCCTGTTATCCTTTTCGATTTTCAGAGATACATAGCTTCCGGGTGATGCACTGCCGCGGATTTCCAGCATACCCGTTTCCGACAGGCTGTATGTCACTCCGCCGGCACCTCCGCTCTTTTTAGCGCATACGTTATTTCTCACATTATCCAGCTTTTCTTCGCCTATGTCAAGAATCGCACCGCTTATGAATACCGTTTCGTCATCATATGACTTCATCGTTTCTTTAAAAGCGTCATATTTGTTTTTAAGCACGGCGACATCATCTTCATCTGCCGCCGCAGTAATATTATACACCGATGACATTCTCTCTCCTATGCGGTAAATATCGTACAACAGGTCGCTCATCTGTTCCTTATCAATAGAAATTTTGCCGAGCACACCCATATCCAAAAGCTTTATGCCAAGCTCAAAATTTCCGTTAAATGCTTCATTTTCGCTACCTCTCATCGTCAAATTTTTCTGAACAGTGATATCGGACGAAATATCAACGTTTAACTCTTTCGCCTTTGCCGCCAGCTTATCATACTTCTCGGCAACAATATCCTTGAAATATTCCTTAGCCGTATCAAGAGATATCGTCTTGTATTCGGGCTTAAACACGGTGTTGCCCTCCGGGTTTTTCCAGCTCATAATAACCGCGCCATTTTCACCGACATACAAATGGCTCTCTTTATCGGAATCGGAAATCGGAATTTCGCCTGCATGACGGTACCCGTCCGTTTTTTCCAGGTGCTCTTTAAAAAGGTTATATGATTCTTTGGGAGTACCGTCATAATTTATCAGTCCGAAATTATGCCCCGTTTCATTCAAGTCATTGCCGTCGTTTCTGAAATCATAAATATATGTGCCGTCAATGTCATTCTCTTCCATTATCGGGAACACCTTTGCTATATTATACGCCTGTGCATCCTCCGTTACGCTGACGTTATTTACATTTCCTGTCACCCAGCCTGTTTCGGAGGTATAGACCTTTTTCCATGCGCCGACCTTTAACAGCTTATCCCTGATTGTGTCTATCCGTTCCTGCATAACAGGACCTTCCGCACTCCCCGGAGTTACATATGTATGCCACGATATGGCGTCCACGTATTGATAAATCCGCGGAAGAACATAATCACAAAAATCCCTACCGTCTATGCGCGGCTCCTCCGAGCCCGGAAAGCCAATCGCCGTACAACCGCCGACAATTTCTATGCTCGTGCTCACCGCACGAATTGCCGCCGACGCCGCCTTAACCATATTGACATAACATTGCATTCTCTCATTCGGTGTTCCTCCCGAGCCGAATACATAGTTCGGCTCGTTCCAAAGCTCAATGTACTTTATAAACGGATACCTTTTAATAAGTGCCTTGAGGAAATTACAAAACGCATCAATTTCCGTTTGCTCCGAAAAGAATGGCTTTGACGTATCCGAATAATAGAACTCCGGCGGCTGAAGTGATGTCACCGCTATATACAAGTCAATGCCTTTTTCGTTCAGCTCATTCATCCACCAGTCATAACTGTTCCAGTTATATACGCCCTTCGTCCTTTCAACCGAAATCCAATATACGTCCTCGCGCAGAGTTTTCGTTCCTGTGTTATATACCAACTCTAAATTCTTTGAGTTGTCGCTAAAATTTCTGAGATGCGTACAAAAGCCTTTTACGGTTGTGCCCTCATCTGCCGATACGGGCATTAACCCTGTTATCGATGTCATCGCCAAGATAACGCATATAATATATTTTAAAAAGTTTTTCATCACATTCTCCTTGTTCGGGACAGCCGCTCCGATGCAGCTGTCCCGAAACCGGTCTTGTTTAATCCTTGTCATTAATGGAATGTTCAATCACTGTCGGAAATAATTTTTCCGCCTTTCCGTCCGTATAGCTATCTTTGTTGCCTATTACAAATACAAAGTCGGCATACTTTGACGGATCTTTGCTGCTGATGGTACCCCCTGTGAATTCACAAAAATCCTCTCTTGCAAGAATATCACCGTCGTTTACTCCGATATTCATACCAAACGATTCTCCCTCCGACAGATTCATCGTCGGAATTTCCGTTTTGGGGAACGCCGCAATATATCGGGTAACCTTTTTGTTTCCGTCGCGTATTACATTGATAAAATCGACATTGCCCACCGTATTTTTAGTCGGACTGTACCATGCGTATAATTCCGGTCCGTTCGAAGTAAACGCCAGACCCAATTCATAATCGTCACCATCATACGATGTGGACTTTGTATTTTTGGAGTCCAACGATATTTGTACGCTGTCGCCGTCCCACAGGTTCCTGCCCGAAAACGCATTGTAATAAGCGTCATCATACACATCGACCAATACATACAAATTATTCTCGTCCCACTTAAGAAACGCCCTTGCGGAAAGGTCCGATGACATCCACCGGGCACTGTCGTTCGGGTTTTCCGGCGTGTTCATATATATCGGATACGCATCACACCAATCAGATATATCTCCCGTAAATTCTTGTGTCTTAATCGGCTTGTCAGCCTTAACAATCGCCGTAAAGTTAAGTGGTGTCGTTCCTCTCAGCATAACGGTTCCCTTATCGTCAATTGCTTCATACTTTATGGTATAATAATGGAACTTTGTGTTCTTGATTTCGGAAATCGGAAGCTTAACCACCTTTTCTTCATTCGCACTCAGTGTAATCTTGTACGTATTGCTTACAAAGCTATAGTTTTCGTCGGATTCAACATTTAAGTTAAATGTAAGGTCTTCATCGGTGAGATTCGTGAATTTCAAATCGACGCTTTCCATCTTGTCAACCGTTGTCGTACAAGGCTGAACAAACATCGAAACCTTATCCTTTACATCTATTACAAGCAAATCATCGGTAATCCTTGAACCGATTTCGTCAACGTAACAAAGTCTTAGATTTCTTTTGCTTTCAAACTTGTATCTGTTTACGACAAAAGATAACTCGACATATTTATATCCGCCCGCACCAAGCTCGAAATTCTCAGACACCGCCAGCTCGTTATTGTCCTCGTCATAAAGTCTGAGATTGCCCTTGAACGGTATTTTGGACAAATTGTTGGCGTTAATTTTTACGGTATGATTATCGTTTACATACGCTTTTCTCGAATCGGGCAACACCTGTGCAAGTATGGCATAATTGAGAATCTTTTCGCCGTTTGAAAAGCTGTCGAACCAGTCACAGTACAGCTTTGTCAAAAGTCCCCAGCCTGCGATATATCCCTTTGTATCCTCGGGATCATAATCAAGACCGCAAAGCTTTTCCGCCTTTGCCGCCGTGTTAACCGCATAACAGAGAATGGCATCAGAATACTGCATAATCCTGTTATCATCGCGGTAAAGCTTATCTGCCTTTGCCTCTGCCGCCGCCGTTGTATAGGTCGGTGCATTAAGCGCCTTGCCGTCATACTCACTCATATAGACGGTGCAAAGCGTTTCGGCTGTCTTTGACAGCTCATACGTTGCGCGCGCCGCAACCAAATCGGTCAGCTCTCCCTTTTTGAATCTGTTAATTATCTCTAAACCCAGCTGAGAAAATTCGTCAACAGCCGCCCGAACATTATCCTCATCTGCGTTATCGAGCGTATTCTCGGCATTTGCAAATGTGCCGTCCGCTTTTGTCAAAATATCCTTCGGAAGCATCTCGGCATACGTTTTCGCAAACAAGTCACGATCATACTTGACATCCTGTTTTGCCGCCATGGCAATGTACTTATGCGACAATCCGTTTATGTACGCCGGCCACTCGGTAAGCGTAATCGAATCGGTATTTGCTGACACCAATGTTCCGTTAAAATCATTTACTTTAAACGATTCGCCCTCAAAGGTATAGTCAAGCGTATCTCTTTCTTTTGAGCCGTCCCAGATTATAACAACGGGCTTGCCTTGTTTCAAATATACAAACGCACGGATTTCGCTGTCACCTAGGTCAAGTTCGCCGACGTATATTCCGCCGTTTAACTGTCTGTTATGCTCGGTAATTCCTATGAATGATTTTTTAAACGTACGATCATTGTTGATCATGCCGAACATATCATGCAAAACGGTTTTATCTTTACCTATGTTAAAGAATGAATATATCCACACCTTTTGATCTTTTTGGTCGCCGATAACATACATCTTAACCATATTTTCCGCCGAAAATTCCTCTGTTGTTCCTGCTGTACCTATATTTGTCGGCCAACCGACCTCGGTGAGAAACAACTCCTTCCAGCCGCCCAAATCCAGCATATAATTTTCAACCTTATCCAGACGCGCCTCATACGACCGTGCATCGTCTATACCCGTACCCGTTGAATAAAAATGATATGAAAAATCATTCATATACGGATATACATTCAGCGGAAAGAAAGTTTTTACGGTGTCGTAATTTCCGCCGAAGGAATAGACAAGACCGCCTATTGTTTTATTTTTAAGCTCTCTCCTTACTGTTGAGGTTGACGCCTTTAACAAATCGGCGTACTCATAGTATCTGTAATTTTCAACATCCTCCACATCCGACTGCCAGAATCCGATATTCGGCTCGTTCCAAACCTCAAGATACGTTACCTCTTTGCGCTGTTTCAAAAGATCCGTTATAAAATTCGCATGCCCCATAATTCCCTCTTGCGTATGCGGCGCATGGCGAACTTCTGTCAGCTTAAGCGGCTTGCCTATCTGAGATTGCCACATCGGATATACGCCCTCGTTGCCGAATCCGCTGAGCACAAGCGTATTTACATTGTCTTTCACCAATTTGTCGCTGATATCGTCATAGATTGAATAATCATATACGCCCTTGCTTTTTTCTGTCTTCCACCAATAATAATCACGCCGCACAGCGTTAAGACCGCCAAAGCGGAATATATCATATACTTCATCCGTTATATCCGGTGTGATGGCGGTACTCCAGTTGGCGCCGTACCCGGAAAATTCATCCATGAACTGCTTTTCATAGCCTTTCATCACGACGATATTTTCCTCCTGTTCAAGAACGGTGCGCATCCCGACGACAACTGTTATCACAACCTTATGCTTTCCGTTTGTAATATTGCTGATATTAAATGTTTTTACCGCTTCTCTTCCCGACGTAGCCGTGATTGTACCCAGAGCACGGTTTTCGCTATCGTCAATATCCACATAAACCGTATAGGTTATCGGCTTTGCCGCCTTAACATCGGCATTAAGCTCGAACGCAACCTTGTCCGGCTCTATTGTGCCGAACTTGGATACATCTTTCCACTTTATTTCGAAATTTTCTTTTACGGCAAATGAATTTCCGCTGTCCGTAATAAAGCTTGCATAACCCGTCACAGACAGGGAGGCAATTAACACTGCGATTATGCCTAAAATTTTCCAAATTTTTTTCATCTATAAAGTCACTTTCCTTTCTCTGCGAACAGGCACAGCCTTTGAATCCGCGCTTGCTCGCTTTTTGACGGTACCGTTTATCCGTCCGAATTTACTCATAGTCGCCCCTATCTGTAGATAATCATCATTCTCATAGCCGCCTGACAATTGTAAATGAATATGTCCGAGCCGGTGCCATAATGCTTGTAATCATAAACATCCTCTGCCGTACCGCTCTTTACAAAGCTTCCTTCTCCGTTTTTATCAACAACAAAAATCAAGCCGTTGGTGACCGGAACGAACTGAATATCCTTCCATGTTACGTTTGCAAGATTTTCGGCGGTTGTAAAGGCAATCACATTACCCTCTCTGTCATAAGCCTTTCCGTAATATGGATTAAAGTTACTTCCGAAATACTCGATTCCGTATTTGTTGTCTGGATGAAATTTTCTCAACTTGTTTGAATATACAATATTCAAATCGGTGATATCTCCGCGCATATCCACCGTATAGTTTATAAAATCGCCCACTGCAATATCGGGTTTTTTCGCATTAAAGTTTTCGGAAAAACAAAGTGCGGTTTCTCTGTCCTTATAATCCACAACTTTTATTCGTGTTACAACAACCCCGTCGGAATTTAACGCCTCGCACACCTCGGTTACAAGCGTGGCGTTTAACCCCCTCGAAAGATTTCCGCTGCCGTCGTTTTGCATATACACAACATCGGGAATATACGAATCCACATTCGCGTTAAATCCGCGGAATACCTTTGTTACCGAATCATCCGTTATGTACGAAATCGGCTGAATACTATAGTCATCGTCCATCTTGCCCTCTGCGTCGGGATTCGGTGCGATAATAAGCCTTGTGTTTTCGTCGGGAACAAGCTGGCAATAATAGATTCCTCCGTCATAATCAACGCCTTGACCGCTTCCGGCGAATACCATCTTTGCCGGATAGAATTTCATTGTCACAAGGTCGGTCAGCGCCCTCAGCGAATTTTCACTTTCGTTCTTACCCTTGGCTATCGTATCGATTTCCTTGATTTTGTTATCGTCCGACAGCTTGTATCTTATTACCTGCGGAGTATTCATGGCATCAAACATACTGTCCTTATACCTTTCTCCGTCAACCTTAAACTTTTCATCCGTTTCAAGAGCAGAAACCGAACCGCCGTTATTCATAAACCTGATCATAATACTGTCGCCGAAAACATCCGAGCCTTTGCTTGCAGCAATTATATATCCGTATTTAAACTCATCGCTTCCGCTTTCGATCGCCGCAATTCTTCCGGTATAATCCGTGTATATGGTCACGGTTGCCCCGACCTCGGGCAGGGCGCTTACCTTTTTGGCATAGCTGTCGGCAACTATGTATTCCGACCCGTCAAGTGCTAAGACGGTGTTCCCGTTTTTCGTTGTTTTCAGGGTTATTTTGCCCGATTTTTTGTTATCCGTGATAATTATCCTCACATACCTGCTATCAATACTTTTAACATAATTCGCAACAACGCCTGTCGAAAGGCCGGACAGCTTAAGCTGTTCAAACTTGCTGTTCCATATAATCGGGTCATCAGCGTCTTTAAGGTCGATTTTCGAGCCGTTGTCATACTTATCCGTAATTCTTTCTTCGTTCAAATCTATTCCATACACAAATATACTGCCCCACGCCGTAATATTGACAACATCAATCTTACCGTCGCCGTTATTATCAACCAGATAAAAATCAGCGTCCGCTCTCTCAAAAATATCCATTGTATATTCGGGATAAGCCTTGCCGTTGTAAATAATCTTTACGGAATTGGGAAGGGTCACGCTTTTGCGGCTTTTGCCGGTATTCGGAAACCAACTTATAGTCTTGTCCGCAGTCTTTACGTCATCCTCAGAGCTTATATACGTCACCTTGTTCGACCCCGACGGTTCCATATATACAACATAGTCGGCGGCGGAATCCTCACGATAATAAAATTCCACATCATATCCGAGATAGTTCTCTATATGCGTGCCGCCATAGCTTTTGCCCGAAAAATCCCCGATTCTTACACTATAGTCATTGCTGTCCTTTCCGCCGGTCAGCGTTGTATATCCGTTTTCGGTCAGCACGCCGCTGTCCTTTCTTATTCTAAAAGCATTGTACATCAGTGTTTCGCCCTTTATAAATGTCATGCCGTCGCTTTGAGATATTGTATTGATTTCATTTATCTCGGTGTCAAGCGCGTTTAAAAGCATAATCAAACAATCGCCGTATTTAATGTCCGCCTTTGCCGAATCCGATATTCCCGAATCCAGGTGAATCAGCTTGGCAACACTGCGATAGCCGGCAGGGTATCCGCCCTTTGCCTCGGCAACTGGGTCATAACCCAAAAGGCTTGTCAAAATTTTTAACGCTTCGTCATATGTGACGGCTTCGTTCGGGCGGAATTTTTTGTCTTCACCGCCCGAGATAATTCCTATCTTATACGCCGAACAGATATATTCATATGAATCATCCGAAGTCTTAACATCATTAAACGGTGACTCGGGCGCATTATATGTTACCTCCGGGAAAATCACAGCCATACACAGCGATATAAGCTCTGCCCTGCTGACGCTCTCTTCAAATCCCTTTGCACTGTCATAACGGTCAAAAACGCCGACCGCGTCGAGTATGCCCTGTACTCTTTCGTATTCTGTATTCACCGCCTCGGTTTCTGCCGAAAAGGCACATATGCTGCAAGCCGTCAATACAAATATAAGTATCAGTGATAAAATTCGTTTTCTCATTTTTCTCTCCTATCGGCTAATCAGCCTATATATCATTACTGCCGCCTCTGCGCGCGACGCATTGTTTTGCGGACGGAATGTTCCGTCCGAATAACCGTTGATTATTCCTGCATCCGCCATCTTAACAACGCTGTCTTTTGCGTATTCCGACACATCTTTCAAATCATTGAGCTCTGTGCCGCCGACCTCGCTGAGCTCCGCACCCGCGCACTCTGCCGCCCTTTTGATAAGCACAGCCATATCCTCTCTCGTTATCTTCATTCCATATCCAAAGTTGTTATTGTCCATACCCTTTACAAGACCCGATTCAAAGGCGCACGCAACATACGGATACGCCCAGTCGTTCTTGTCAACATCCGCAAAATCAGCCTCTGCGCCGTCTTTAAACAACCCGAACGCAAGCAAAAGCATCTTGACGAATTCCTCTCTCGCAATCGAAGCCTCGGGTTTAAAGCCGCCGCTTCCGTCGCCGCCGACGATACCTCTGTCCGACAGAGCCTTAATCGCCGTTTCTGCCCATTCAAACCCTGTCATATCATTGTACAGCGGCACTTCTTCGGTCGGCTCGTCGGTCTTACTTCCCGACCCGGAGGTCGTCAGACCGCCGAAACCTCTGTTACTGCCGCCGCCACCGCCGCCCGAGGATGAGTTTTTACCGCTGTCCCCCGAGACGTCTATGCCGTCATAATACACCTTTATTGCACTATACAGCTCTTGCGGCGTTGAATAATCCTTGTCGCACAGTGCAGACGCAAGATCGTCTTTATCGCATTTGTCATAATACGCTGTATCAATACCCGTATAACCTATATATTTATCAAGCACCGTCTTAAAATCGTTCCATTTCTCTGTTTTGTTTATAAGGCTCAGCGCAACCGAGCTCTCAAACACCCCGAGCACATCCTTGGCATTTAAACAGCTTGCGCCTGCCATCTTTTTATATACCTCGTTCTTATCCAATGTAAGAAATTCACTGTATATCTCGCTTTTATCAAGACCTAAATAAGTAAAATACTCATCCATTATTCCTGTTATGTTGTCTGCGTCTGCGTTTTTTATCAATGCACACGCCGTTGCTGTTTCAAGTGCAACGGTAAAGCTGTCAATATCCTTATATTTTTCGTTTTTGATAAGCGTATTCAGCAAATCTCTCTTTGCTCCGCCGACAGAGTCATACATCCCGATGTTAATGCCCAGTACCTGGGCATTGTCACGAATTGCCTTATCGAGCGCCTCTGTTGTTTCGGCGGCGTTTATCGCGTCAAGAGCCGCCGCCTTTTCTCCCTCTGTCACATAAAAAAGCGACGCTGTTTTAACGATTCCGCTTTTGTACACACCGACCGAAACTGTGTAATAACCGCCCTTTGCGTCGGGTGCAAAGGTAAAGCTGTCGCTGAACGCACCTGTGCCGTCCGTGCGCAGGGTGGTCGCCCATCCGAGCTTTAAATCGGCATCCGACACAACTGTTACGCCAACCAAGCCGTTTTGTGACGCCTCGGGCGCGGTGCCGCTTATCTCATACATTCCGGATGCGGCATTGTATTTTGCTGAAAGCTCTGCGGCATACACGGGCGTTGCCGCACAGGCAGCCGCCAGTAAGCCACAAATCAATTTCTTCATCGTTTTTCCTCCTGTTGTGTTTTGTGATTAAGGGCGGCATTGAACAGCCGCCCGTTATATAAAAAAATATATTCTCTATTTCTCAATCATCGCATACGGAACGATTGTGTTCAGACCGTCCCATACCATTGCCTTTACCTTACAATCGTCCGGTGCCGTATAATCTGTCAGCGTTACCGACTGACGGCTTTCGCCTGTCGGTGCGGATATGGGGACAGGGGTTATGTGAACAAGAGCGTTGGTCGTTTTGTCATATACGCAATATAGTATAACCATATCCGCGGCACCCGTCTTGGCATTGTCAACGCTGAATTCCGCGCCCGTATTCGATATACTTATCGGGGTGACTATAACTTCCTCTCTTTCGGCAATCGGTCCCGCAAGCGGCGAAAATACGGTTGTGCTCTTTGCGTTGTCCGAATTGCACACCTTTACGCTTACCGCTATGTATTTGCCGAGCATATCCGGCGTAACCTTATATGTCTTATCGGTTGCACCGTCTATTTTGGACAGTGTGCCATCTGCGCTGTCCGCGCTGTACCACTGATATTCCGCCGATTTTAATGCCGAACCCTTTGGGTCGGAATATTCAAATCCCGCAGTCAGCGTCTGTGCCACGGACGCAATTCCCTGTGCCGTTACGTTGCTGATTTCCGGTTCATCGTCCGAAAAACCGATTGCGGTCAACTCCTCATCGGAATAAACACCTTTAAGCTCGCTTCTTGCAAAGTTGGCAACAAGCATTTCTTTAACCTTAGCACCCATGTCGGCAAGTCTGTCGCTGAGCGCTGTTTCAGTCGTATTCAGCTTATACAATACATTTTTGTTCATAAAAAATTCTCTTTTAAGTCTGAGAATCGGACGGAGGTATATATTGGTCTGCATATTTCCGCTGACATTTGTCCACCAAGTATCATTGTATGGCGTAAACGTCACCATATTCGGCGTATCACTCGCCGTGCTTGCCCAAACCGCTGTTCTGGTTCCCCAAATAGTAAATACAGCATTATTATTATAACCTATCTTATCCCTGTGCTTATAAATTTCCGAAACCGACGGAAGTGTTACCGCGGCTTTAAATACATATTCATCTCCTGCCGCAGACTTTTCCGTTCTCCATAAAGCATCACGGTTAACATATTGCGCAACACCGGTAGGCAAGCCTTTTATATTACAGCTCTCATCACCGTATTGATACGCGGCTGTCTTATCATCGCTTTCAATATTAAGATATGTTGTATTTAAAAACGACGGCAAATAGCTGTTCTTCAACGGATCCATACTTGCGATAGCTTTCGTTTCCGTTTTGGATATGATTCGAGATGCAGCACTTACGTATGCCGGGTCAACGAGAACCAGAAAGTCCGAACCGTCCTCAGCCGCCTCAAGCAGTGTAAAGTTCGTTTTATTCACAGAAAACATATAATCTCTGTTGTTATCTTTCTCCATTCCCCAAGCGGTGCCGGATACCTCCTCGGCGGTGCTGTAGGTCGAAAGCGCGGTCTCTATCGGGATAGGTTGAGAATAGACGATGCTTCCTATTTCATCATCTAAAATCGGGGTTATTCCCGCCATAAGATACATTCCGCCCGCACTTGACGGAATTGTGAGCTCGGCTCCGCTTGCTCCGTCTATCTTTACGGGATTTGTACCCTCGGCATCATCTGCGATATACCATGTAACAATGTTTTCATCCGATGTCGGCGTTGATGTATATGAAAGAGTCGCCGTTCCGCCGGGTGCCGCAATATTCGTCTTTACTTGTATGTTGGTGATCTTGGGTGCATTTTCGGAAAAACCAAAACCGATTTCCGTCAACTCCGCGTCGTCATAAACACCTGTAAGCTCACTTCTTTTAAAGTTGGCAACAAGCATTTTTTTAACTTCGGAACCCATGTCGGCAAGTCTTGAGATTAATGTTGCATCCGTTGGCTTCTTATGGAGTATATTTGTCTTCGTAAAAAATTCTCTTTTAAGTCTGAAAATCGGACGGAGGCTTATAACGGAACTCATTGTATAGCCGGTAACATTGGTGGAACAAGCGGCACCGTTCGGCACAAACGCTACCATATTCGGCGCATTACTCTCCGTTTCTGCCATAACCGCCGTTCTGGTTCCCCAAACCGAGTATCGAGCACCATGATTATAACCTATTTTGTCCCTGTATTTATAAATCTCCGAAACCGACGGAAGTGTTACCGCGGCTTTAAATACATATTCATTTCCTGCCGCAGACTTTTCCGTTTCCCACAAAGCGTCGCGGTTTACATAGTCCGCAACTTTTTTGCCCAAACCATATATCCATACATTAGTTTGACCTGTCGGATAATAAGTCCATTTCGTATCGTCTTCAAACTCAAGATACGTTGAATTTAAAAACGTCGGCAAATAGCTATTCTTTGCCGGGTCCATACTCGTAACGGGATCTGTCACCCCTGTCGGTATGATACTCGAAGGGCTGTTACGCGCCCCGTCAGCAAGAACCAGAAAGTCCGAGCCGTCCTCAGCCGCCTCAAGCAATGTAAAGTTCGTGTTATCCACAGAAAACATATAAGCTGCATTGTTATCTCTTTTCATTCCCCATTTGGGATTAGTTTCATCTACCGTTTCGGCTGTACTGTAGGGCGAAAGCGTGGCTTCTGCAGAATCAATCGCCGATACGCATATACTGCTCATCAGCATTGCCGCCATTAATAAAAAACCTAAAAATCTTTTTGTTTTTTTCATTGTTAATACACTCCTTGTGCAAATTTAAATTTTAAATTTATTTTTCAAAATATTATTTTTCTTAAAATTTTTGTATCTATCCTATCGCATATATTTTGTCACCGCCGTTTTCTTCCATACACCCCTCATTATTATACACCTCGTTATTGTGCCGCTCGCCGACACACAATTCAATTCTGTATTTTTTACCGTCTTCGGATATCTCTTTTACAAAGCTGCCGCCGTTCATAAGCTCGTCACCGCTGATCTTCATTATATCCTCAATGACTATGATTATCGGTGCGCTTGCCCACGGGTGGCACAGGCTTGTGTTCCATTTTTGGTCTTTTCCCCATGCCTCAAAGCAAGTGGTCGCGTCCTCTCTTATCATATTAACCCACGAATGTTCGCTCTCGTTCATAAGCAGACGGAATTCATCATCATACGCCCCGATTTTTCCGAGTGATTTCAACACAAAATATGCAAAGTGCACTCCGCACGACAAACCTTTTTTCATAATAAAATCCTTGATATTTTCATACGCATCATTCGGCGCAATATCATAAAACAGCGGAAGCACATTCGAGTGCAGAGCGCTGTGCGTATGCTCGGCATCGTCAAAAAACATCTTTTTGTCTTTGTCATAAAATACATCCAAAAAAGCCGCTTTAAGTTTATCGGAATTTTTATGCTCCGT
>CACXES010000164.1 GCA_902766745.1 uncultured Ruminococcus sp. | reverse complement strand
TTTTCAAGCGAGCGCACAAACGCTTCTCTGTTGTAATTGGTGTTCATTTTTGATTACCTCATCTTTCATAAATTTTTGTATCAAAAAAGCCTGCCATATGGGCAGACTGATTTGCGTGTGTTTATTTGCGTTTTTTGTATGTTCCGCAGGCATTCTTTATGTGGTTGTAATCATCATAGGTGATTTCTCCACGCATTAACGCCTGCCGAGCTTCATACACCTTTTTCAAGTGTCGGTTTACGGTCTTGCAGTTATCGGGGAACGACAGCGATACGACATCTCCGTTTTTGCTCCAATTAAGTCCGTAAAGCATATCAATCTTAAAAATTGTGTGGAGCGTTTCAAGCTCGGAATCGACAGACAGCCTTGATATTGCAAACCTGTGTATGCCGAGCAACCTTGCCAGCTTTGCGGTAATCTGCGGTTTTGCGTAAATTCGCTCTCCTTCGTACTGTCCTATGCGTGTCACTGCGGTCTTTTTCGCAAAGCCGACCTTTTCGCCGAGTTCCGACTGCGACAAGCCGTTATATTGTCTGCACAGCTTTATCGTTCTTCCTATGGGTTTTGGTTTTTTGTTATTCATTTATCATCATTCCTTTCATATTTTCGGGCATAAAAAAACCGACAAGATTTCTCCTGCCGGTTATGCCTTATTTGATTTTATTATCTTTGCATATCATCGTGCTTTTTTGACTTTTCTTTTAATTTATTTAAGGAAAAATCAATGATACGCTCTTTTCTTGCCGTAAGCATTGTTTTGTAAAACTCCTTTTGAAGCTCTGTTACGGTAGGCGTATTGTCTATAATTTCATAGATTTTCTTCATATCAATACGGCTTGCTATCCGTTTGAGAGCCTTGTTACAGTCCGGAAATTTACCCTCCGACAAAAATTTGAAGTAATTTATCTTTTTGCCGTTATAGGTTACAGCAGACAACGGTATATCGAAAATTCTGTGATTAAGCTCGTTTTTGTCGCTTAATATCTTTTTCATTAAGTCCTCGTCCGCCTGCGGGTAAAGGCTGCTGCCGCAATCAAATACCGGGGCGAGCGTTACTTCATCGGTAGCGTTGTTATATAAAAATCCCCAATTTCCGTTGTGTCTGTCCCAATTTCCTATCAGAGCGTCCACGATAAACATATCCCAAAACCTTGTTTTAAGTGTTTCGGAATCCATCGCTGTCTGTTCGTCAATGGTGGACAAAATATCTGCAAGCTCCGTACCGTAACCGTTTCTTTCGGAGTCAATAATGCGGTTTTTGAGTGATGCAAAATCTTGAAGCGTTATCCCTTGCGAGGTAAAATCCTTGCAGGCAACAACAACTTTTTCCTTGCCCTTGCTTGTGTAGGTTCCGATAACCGTTTCCTGTACGGGTATTCCCACAGACTCAAAAACCTTGCAGCCGATGTATTCGCTAATACAGCTGTTTGTATAGCTCATTTCCTTATTTATTGTAGGGAACGGCGGAAATTTCAGCATATATTGCTCGCCGTTATACAAAACCGAAATTTTACCGCCGTTGGCTCCGGCATAAGTTTTGTTTTTTTGCACTGCATTTGTAAAGTCTATCATATATCATCCTGCCTTTCCATTCTTAAATATTTACGCCGTAAGTACCACGCTTGCTCGCTTGAAATGAGATTTTCAACCTCTGCGGAATTTATATCGGCGTTTAGCTCGCACCAGCATATATCCCAATGGTAATCCTTTTCGCCGCTGTCTACAATTTTCCACGATTTTTTCATTCGTTCAAGCGATTCTGCAAGGTTCTTCGGCAGTCCGCACTCAAAGTGCGTTTCGTCTGTCGGCATACCTGTTTCAGAGCTGTATTCGCCGTTTTCAAGCTCCATTATATCCTCCATAGAGCAGTTCAAAGCTTTTGCTATCTGCTGTACGGTTTTTGCATTGCACTTTTGAATTGAGGTTTTCCCCGAACATATATCTATAACGGTTGTTTTCGGTACTCCGCTTATCTTTGAAAGCTGATACTTCGTAATATTTTCGCTGTTGAGTAAATTCTGTAATGTCATTTTCAGCACCGCCCTTTCAATATTATTATACATATAGTATATCGGAATACCGACCTTTTGTCAATATGCACGGAGCTTTTTCATCAATATGCACTATGATTTTTTACCTCGCCATAGCGTATTCACGCTTTTGCTGCGGCACTTCCGCATCGGAAACATCGGTGTCGATAACATTATCGTCCTTTTTATCCATTTTTAGCAGTGCTTCGACTGCGGCAAGGCGTTTTGTTTTTTCCTGCAATTCCGCCTCCTGCGGAAACGCCCGTTTTGCTTCAACCTTTGCGGTTTCGTACTGCGTA
>CACXES010000163.1 GCA_902766745.1 uncultured Ruminococcus sp. | reverse complement strand
GCGTCTTGCCATAAATATTCCTCCTATGATATTTTATATTCTATCATAGAATGTTTCTAATTTCCAGACTTTTTCTCACACTCTCTCCTGACGGTACCTAAACGATTGACGTATTCAAGCACCAATACTGAACTCTCTCAGATAAGCGCTCCGCAAAATGCAAATCGTTCAAAAGCTTTTCTGTCATGGCCGACCCCTATTTTTCTTGGAGTTTCCCATTGCATTTTCCATATTTTTCTTCACAGTAATGAATACCTATATAATGCGTTAATGCAGCTGTTTCAAGAATAAACAATGTTCTGCATTGATGTTCTCCATTATGGCAATCCGTCTTGCATATCTGTACAAATACAGTTACATACGATAGACAACGTTGCCGTTTGATATTGTAAACATACATTTATATCCATAGTTTGAGCTAATGTGATTTCCGAACATATCTGTTAAATCAAAACCCTCATCCGCATAATCAATGATTGCTATGTCCGCACATCTGCCCTCTTTCAGGCATCCCCATTCACCGCCTTTTCCAAGCACCCTTGCAGGCGTAGAGGTTACCGCCTTAAATATGGCTTCATCGCTCATTCCCATTTTCTTTGCAACACTCATACACATGGTCAACCCATATTTACCGCCTCTCATACACAGACTTACCTTGGTTAAATCTGTACTTATAATATCCGGCTCAATCCCCATCGCAATTGCGTCCTGCATAAAACTGAGGTTTGTATTAACAAACCCCTCAAAACCCAAGTCCATTATTACTCCCCTGCGTTTTGCCTCAACAATGCTTATATAATTATCATCGGCAGCATTATTATTCCCGCCATGAAACGGGTGTGTCAATATATCTCCCGTTTTAAGGTTATCTAACAACTCCGCCATCGGAATCGGAGCATTTATAGGGTGAACCATAACAATCAATGAATTTGCGGATGCAAATTCGCATATTTGTCTCAAAGGTTTGGCACTCCGCACATTTGGGTCTTGTGCATCAAAAAAAATCTTTATTCCTACAGCTTTTTCGCCGTATTTATTCAGCTTTTGTTTAATGTCATCTATATTCACATTATCATTTTCTATCAGCGCCTTGGCAAAAACCGTGTTTTTCACCGCAAGAAAATTAAGCCTTTCTTTGCAGCCGTAAATCCCCTCTGCATCGGCTGTTGCAGTTACACCAAACGGAAAACACGCCATTTCTGCTTGTGCCCCGATATCGATTGAAGATATTCCGCATAAATGAGTATGTGCATCTATCAACCCCGGCAACACAAATTTACCTTTTGCATCAATTGTGTAATCTGCATTTTGATTAATGTGTTTTGAAATGCACTCTATACCCTCATTATTTGTAAGTACATCGGACAAGAAAAAACTTTCACCATTCCAAACATGTCCGTCTTTTATTAATATTCTCACTTTGATCAGACCTCTATTTTTTATATTACTAATTTTTATGCTAAATCCAAATCAGGCATACGGAATCCTCTTTTACATATATTTCATTTTTTAGCTACAGAGATAGTCGTATGCGATATCGCAAAGCATATTTATTTCTATGCTGCCGAAATATTCGGTGCCGCTGTATTTCCCACGCAGCGGTCGAATATAATACAAATCTCCTCCGCTTAGCCCGTTAATATCACACATATTTTTTGTATAAAGCAAAGGATATCTTAATACTAATATTTAATCTGATGATTTACTCCCGTAATTCCCGGTTTAATACCTCTTGCAACAGCAGCCTTGTTCTCATAATGACATAGTTGCCATTTGTTTTTAGCGGTAATTTTGTTTTCTTTTATTTCTGTTTCAATGGCAGTATTCGTTCCTTCGGGCAAAGCGACAATGCATATGAAGCCATCGTCCGAAACCTGACACGGACAATAATGAAGCGTTGTTGAAAAACACTCAATCGCAACGCCCTGCGGCACATGAAATGCAGTAAATTTTGATGAATCAATTTTATCATCAATAACATCCCAAACGTGACCTAGCAACAATACAATGGGAGTCACCGCAATATTTACTTCACTGGATGTATGCCACTCTGTTGCGTTCAGAAAGGTGTTATGCCCCCAACAACAGCCAATCTCCGTGGGAAGGGTTCCAAACAACTCATTTCTGATTGTATTCGCCTCTCCAAGACATTCAAATTCCTTCATAGACGGCCTATAGCTTACGCCCTCTGACATATCAAGCTCTTGTCCCGCCTTTATAAATCCGCTTGTATCAATATTGTCAAGTATTCTTCCATAGGTTTTAAATTCGTCATCACCAACAGAGTAAAACTTTATGTTCGGGTTTTTATTCTTTAATATTTCAAGCATTTTCTTCCTCCTGATACTTAATATCCTTTATAGACAGGTATAGCCACCGTCAACGGAAATAACGGTTCCTGTTGTATAGCTTGCCGCATCCGAGGCAAGGTAAAGAGCCAGTCCCACAAGCTCAGACGGCTCGCCAACTCTGTTTAACGGTGTTCCTTCTATCCATTTTTTAACAGCTGGATCGTTAGGCGTGGTAAGACGCTTTTTTGTCAAGGGCGTATTCATAAATCCAGGTGCAATACCGTTTACTCTTGTTCCTCGCTCTGCCCATTCCACAGCCATGCACTTAGTAAGCATTATAGCTCCTGCCTTTGAGCTGTTATATGCACACTGTGTTTGCGGCAGGGGATTTACAACAAGACCCGACATGGAGGTAATGTTTACAATATTTCCTCCGCCCTGCTCAAGCATCACATTTGCCGCTTCACGGCTCACCAAAAACACTCCCGTCAAATTTACGCCAATTATACTGTTCCAAACCTCTAAAGGCATTTCCTCCGCAGGATATAGCTTGTTAATACCTGCGTTGTTTACTAAAATATCAATTCTGCCGAAGGTGTTTTTGACCTGTAATATCATATTCTTTACAGAGTCTTCCTTTGAAACATCTGTCTTTATGCACAGGCATTCCACAGCCTCTTTGCGTATCTCATTACCGGCATTATCAAATTCTTCTTCAAGCATTCCGGCAACTGCAACATTTGCTCCCGACCTTGCAAAGCCCTTTGCAATTTCAAGGCCTATTCCCCTTTCGGCTCCGGTGATTACAACTGTTTTTCCTTAAAAGTTAAAGCTGTATTGATTATCCATGGCAAATCACTCCCTTTATTACATTTTGCATACACCGAGAAGCTTGATTTTTTCTATCGCAAATTCTTTCACGGTTTCCGCAACTTTTGACATGGTAACGTCAAGCGGCGCACTGTAGGGATCAAGCTCCTTATATCCGTCCATAAACGCATAGCAGACGTCTGTACCGAAATTGATTTTACGTATTCCCGCAATAACTGCTGCTTTTATCTGATTGTCCGGAACGCCGGAGCCGCCGTGCAGCACGAGGTGCGCTTTAGTTTCAGAATGAATTTCTGAAATTCTGTCAATTGCAAGAACAGGTGCCTGTGCATACTTTCCGTGTGCTGTTCCCACCATTATCGCAAGAGCGTCAATACCGGTTTCGTTTACATATCTTACCGCATCGGCAGTTTCCGTATACGTATCCCACTTTTCATCCTTGGTTGAGCCGATATGACCGAGCTCACCCTCAACGGAAACACCGGCCTCTTTTGCCATATCAACAACTTTTTTTGTAATTTCTATATTTTGATCAATCGGCAGAGTTGAAGCGTCAATCATAATACCTGTTGTGCCGAAACGCATTGCACGAATACATTCGGGTATACCTGCACCGTGATCAAGATGAAACGCAACCGGAGTTTTCAGCTTATTCATAACATTCATAATAACCGGAGCCATAAACTCGCCAGTACCGGTATTAAATAAACGGCTGTACATCTGAATAATAATCGGTGATTTTGTTTCCTCAGCTGCCCTCGCAACGCCCATAAGAGTTTCCAGATTGTAAACGTTAAATGCCGGAACAGCAAAACCGCCCGCCTCTGCCAAATCAAGAATTTCTTTTAAACTG
>CACXES010000162.1 GCA_902766745.1 uncultured Ruminococcus sp. | reverse complement strand
CGTATCCCTGTTCCAAAAACAGACGGACACACGCCGCCAAAATGGACTCTTTTACCTCTTCCCGCGTTCTCCTTTGTACCACGAAAAATCCCCCCTCATAAAGTTATGGTAATTTTACTAAAATCATACCATAATGTAGATGATATGTCAAGTATTAAAATTATTTACATGCAAATAAATCCTTTTAAGTCTTGACATTTTCTCGTTTATTGTTCATTAGTCACAGTTGCATAATTAATTCGCGGAATACCATACGCTTCCGTCACTTCTGCTTCATTCCATAAATAAAGGTGGGTAATAACCATGAAAAACATAGCAAAGGTCTTTGGGGCTGATACGGACCGGTGGACACCGCAGAAGCAGAATAATTTTGACATATGAGCTGTTTAAAAAGCCCTAAAATCACAAAAAGGATCTCACATTGAGGTCCTTTTTGATTTTCTTTAACATTATTCAATTTCTTAACATTATTCATTTTTTCAGCAACCAAAATAAACCCATATTAAAATAAGCAAAATTACAAGTTTTCTTTTGAGTTTATGCAACAAATAATCGTTTTTGTTTCTTCAAATTATTTTTTAAGGATATAAAACAAGAAACCGCCGAAATACGGCGGTTTTCAAATATCTGGAGGAGAGGATGGGATTCGAACCCACGGTACGCTATTAACGTACACAGCATTTCCAATGCTGCGCCTTAAACCATCTCGACCACCTCTCCATAGGTGTGAAATGCTTCAATATCGCATATCCAAACACAACTATTGTATTATATCACATAATTTTAAAAAAATCAAGCGATTTTTCAAAAAATTTTAATTTTTCTTGAAAAAACGCCTGATTTTTATGCTTATTAAGCTTCAAATTAATTCAAGTCGCTTAAATATTAACCTTTACAGCTTCATCCTTGGCTGCGGATTCAAATGCCGCCTCCATCACCTTCATAACCCTCAAGGTCTGCTCAGCCTTAATTGTAAGCTCACTTTTGCCTTCGACAGCATCGAGAAGCTGATTATACACAACCGTAAGGTTATCCGTAACATCTTCGGGAGCGGAAAGTTCAAAGGTCTGCACCGTTTCGGGGCTTCTGGGTGCCATTGTCTTTGTGGGTCCCGCCTTTGTCTCGGCGATTTCCACACCCCACTTATTGTCCTTGTCAAGGCAACGAACTATTTCGCCCTTGCAGTCCCAATCGTTGATTACAAGAGTCCCCTCGGTGCCGAGAACATACCAACGCGGATGCTTGATATAGTTATTGGTCGATACCTCGATATGAGCGACAAGACCGCTTTCAAAGGTCATTGTCATACGGAAGTTGTCGTCAACCTCGTCATAGTGCACGCTAAACATTTTGCAGTATACCGACACAACCTTGTCGTTATACATATTCATAAGCTGGTCAATCAAGTGTACGCCCCAGTCAAGCATCATTCCGCCGCCCTGCTCCTTCTTGGTTCTCCAACCGGCAGGCATTCCGCGTGAGCCTTCGACACGGGATTCTATTACATACGGCTTTCCTATTTTACCCGACTCCACACTTCTGCGCATCAGGATATAATCCTTATTTGTTCGTCTGTTCTGATCAATAGTAAACAGTCCGCAGCAGTCTTTTGCAACCTCCATTATCTCCTCAAGCTCTTCTGAACTCATTGTTACCGGCTTTTCAACAAGTACATGCTTGCCGGCACGAAGTGCGGCAATTGCCAAATCCTTGTGAACCTCGTTTGTTGCAGCAATAATTACCACATCAATTTCCGGGTCCTCCAAAAGCTCCTCTCTTGAGGAATACGCATGGTATCCCTGCTCCTGTGCTGCGTTTAAACGGCTTTCGGCTATATCGTATATTCCCTTAAGCTTCATACGGTCGTAATCAACACGCATAACCTTCTCGTGATTGCCCGCCATTCCGCCGTACCCTATTATTCCTGCTTTATAAATTTTCATAGTATCAAAACCTCTGTCCTGCGGTTATACCCACCACATATCTCCTGCGTTTTCATATATAAGCACTTCTTTAAGGAATGAAATAGCTTTTTCAAGTCCCTCGTTAGGTGACATAAGTCCATCCTCATGCTCTATGCTGATTGCACCGTCATAGCCGACAGCCTTCAGCATACTTATCATATCGTTCCAGCATTCTTTTCCGTGACCGTAACCCACGGTTCTGAATACCCATGAACGATTAAGGATATCTCCGTAAGGCTTGTTATCAAGTACTCCGTTGACTCCGCAGTTGCGTTCATCAATCAACGTATCCTTGGCATGGAAATGATAAATCGCACCCTTCAATGCCTTTATTGCCGAAACAGGATTTACTCCCTGCCAGAAAAGGTGGCTCGGATCGAAGTTTGCACCGATTATATCACCAACTGCCGCACGAAGCTTAAGCAGCGTTTCCGGATTGTAAACAACAAATCCTGGATGCATCTCAAATGCTATTTTCTCTATTCCGTGCTCCGATGCAAACTTCGCCATATCCTTCCAGTAGGGTATAACCTTCTCCTCCCACTGCCATTTAAGGATTTCGCCGAAGTCGTTCGGCCACGGGCAAGTAACCCAGTTCGGGTATTTGGACTCATCACAGTCACCGGGACATCCGGCAAAGCCGATTATCGTCTTTACACCGAGTGCCTCGGCAGCAAGAATTGCATTCTTGAACTGATTGTGAAAATCCTCCGCAACCTCACGATTAGGGTGAAGCGGATTTCCGTGACAGCTAATAGCTGCAATCTCAATCTCGTACTTATCGAACAGCTCTTTATATTCCTTTACCTTGTCCGGCTTCCCGATAATATCCTCAGGCTTTAAATGTGCGTTACCGGGATAACCGCCGGCACCCACCTCCATTGCCTGAACTCCGAGTCCGTGCAAGTACTTAAGTGCATCTTCAAGCTTATAGCTATTGAGCACAGGGTTCATAACACACAGCTTCATAGCAAATTCTCCTCTAAATTAATATTTTCAAATATAAAACTTATTCTTCTGAATACAAAATATTTATATACCAAGGCTTCTGAGATACTCTATCGAAATTCGCGCATCCTCCATCGCCGAACGTTCGGGGTGTCCGTCCTGTTCAACAATAACGCAGTCAATCCCCGCCTTTTCGGCAGACGCAAGTATTGCAGGGAAATCCTGTATTCCGGAGCCTACGGGACGAAACTCAAAACCGTTGTCTTCCTGGCTTGCAGGCTTTGCCTCGTCGCTGTTGTCTCCTATCAGAGCGTAAACGGGTCCGCCGCCCAGCTTTTTGCAGACAAAGTCCTTAAGATGCAAAAGCTTCATACCGCTGTACTTTTCGATATATTCACAAGGATTAACCCCTGCATAGTGAACCCAGCAGGTATCCATCTCGGGTCTTAAAATATCCTCGGGAACAGAGTTGTAAATTCGGTCAAATATATACTCTCCGTCTATCTTTTTAAACTCAAAATCATGGTTGTGATAGAGGAGCTGTATACCGTTCTCCTTCAGTGCCTTTCCGAATGCGGTGAAGCTTTCCGTTGCAGCTTTAAACTCAACGGGATCCGCAAGCTTTTCCTTATCAAACCACGGTATTGCGCAGTACCTAACACCGACAGTCTTTAAGTAATCAATTGCCTCCTGTCCGTTTTGAAGCCACGGATCCACCCCCTGGTGAACGGATATTGCATCTAAGCCGTACTTGTCAAGGAGAGCCTTTACTTCCTCAGCAGACTTATCAAAAAATCCCGCAAACTCGACACATTCATAGCCCATATCCTTTACTGCTTTCAATGCAGCGTCCATATCCTTAGCCATATCCTCACGAATGGAATACAGTTGTAATCCTATTTTAAACTTTTTCATAATAATCTCCATTCCGCCGCCCTGCATCGGCACAAACAATAATGAATTTTCTCTTATCAGCAGGGCAAGGAATGATAAGAGATTATTACGCCCATGTGCGTTTCCGAGGCACTGCCTCGGAAAATTTCGCACAGGCAATTAAATCCGAATCAGTAAGCTTATTTTATAATCTAAGCGTAGGTGTACCCATCCTCTTAGGCGATGGGATACACCTTCCAAAGATTAAACCTCAGGGATATCAATTTCGATCTCGTGACCGAGCTTTGCCGACTTAACGATACCGTCAATGATAGCCTGATTGTAAAGTATCTGTGATGATGGAACCGGAGCCGTACCGCCTTCCTTAATCGCATCCAAGAACGAACGTACTTTATTATAGAAGTTATCGCCGCCGGGAAGCATCGGAATCTCGGTTTCAACCGGACTTCCCGCAACCTCGTGGTATATCTTCATCGGACCGCCTATAGACCCATTCCAGCACTCGGTCGACGGAATCCTGAGCGAACCATTTGTACCCATGATAATGGTATCTCCCGGCGTGTCAAGGTGCATTGCCCATGCAATTCTGAAGTCGAGCATTATATCACCCTCAAGACGAATGAAGCCTGCCGCAAAGTCCTCAACACCGAACACGTCAGCATACTCTGCCGGCTTGCCCTCAGCCTTAAAGTATTCGGGGTTCTTGCCGAAGAAGTTGGAGGTGTAACCAGTAACGGTCAGAGGCTTGGGGTAACCGATTGCGTTAAGAACCATATCCAGAGAGTAGCAGCCAATATCCCCCATTGCACCTATTACGCCGGTATCGGCGGAAATAAACGATGTGCCGAAGGGTGTCGGGATACCACGGCGTCTGCCGCCGCCGGTCTGAATGTAATAAATCTTGCCGAGCACGCCGCTTTGAACAACTTCCTTAAGTTTTATCATATTCGGGTCAAGTCTCGGCTGAAAACCGATAGACAAAATCTTTCCGCTCTTCTTTTCCGCACGCATAATCTCAACGGCTTCCTCCGTTGTTACACACATAGGCTTTTCGAGCATAACATTGATGCCGGCGTTTAAGGCATAAATCGCACATTCAGCATGGGTCTTGTTGTATGTACAAATGCTTACCGCATCCAAGTCCGGTTCCGCATCAATCATAGACTTGTGGTCGGGATAGCAGCGCGCACCCTCAACCCCATTCTTCTTGAAAAACTCTTCTGCCTTACCTTCTACCAAGTCAGCACCCGCAACGACCTCTACATCAGGCATTTTTAAATACTGTTGAATATGTGCATCCGCAATCCAGCCGGTACCTATGATTCCGACCTTAAGCTTTTTGGATGCGTCAATCGTCTTATCCTGTGTTACATTAAAATCCAGCATATCTTTTGCCATAATTTCCACACTCCCGTGTATTATTTTTGATTTTTTCTGTATTGTATAACAATTTTACAGCTAATGCAAGACAATTTATGCATAATACTGGACAAAATCTGCTATTTTAATTTATTTCTTCATTTTCGTCGTCTGCGTCAATAATTCCTCTTACAAATTCCTTTGCATCAAAGGGCTCAATGTCATCGATTCCCTCACCGACACCCACCAGCTTAACGGGGATATTGTATTCGTTCTTGATGGCAAAGGTTATGCCGCCCTTTGCGGTTCCGTCAAGCTTCGTAAGAATTATTCCCGTAATATCCGCCGCCTCTTTAAACTCCTTCGCCTGCTGAACGGCATTCTGTCCCGTTGTTGCATCAAGCACAAGCAGAACCTCCTTACCGCTCGACGGAAGCTCGCGGTCGAGAATTTTGTATATCTTTTTAAGCTCCTCCATAAGGTTTTTCTTATTGTGAAGCCTCCCTGCCGTATCGCAGAGCAGAACATCCACATATTTGCCCTTGCAGGCGTTTATTGCGTCATATATGACCGCCGCAGGGTCGGAGCCCTCCTGCTGTTTGATGATTCTGACTCCGGCACGCTCTGCCCACACCTCAAGCTGTTCAATAGCCGCCGCACGGAAGGTATCCGCCGCCGCAATCACCACATTCTTGCCCTGCTTTTTGTACATTGCCGCAAGCTTCCCGATAGACGTGGTTTTGCCCACGCCGTTCACACCGATAACCATAACAACTGCCGGGAGTCCTCTAATATTCATTTTGCTGTCTGCACCCTCGGTCAGAATATCCTCCAGAATATTCGCAAGCTCAGACTTTAATTCCTCACTGTTCTTAATATTCTTCTTCTCTGCAGCATCACGCAGTTTTTCAATTATGTCCAATGATGTATTCACACCCAAATCAGCAGTAATGAGTGCCTCCTCCAGCTCGTCGAACAGATCATCGTCCACGCTGCGGAAATTCTTCATTACCGTTTCGATCTTATCGTTTATTGATTTCTTTGTTTTGCTCAGACTTTCTCTGAGCTTGCTGAAAAATGCCATGTTTTATTCTCCTTTTACTTTATAATTTTTAGCCGTTTGCAAAAGGCTGCCGCCTCGGGGTATGCGTAAATCTTTTGTACCACAGTAACAACGGGGTCGATGGAACGGAACGTTCCCGGAACGCTTCTTATTCTTTTACATCGTCTATGTTCAGCGCAAGCAGCTTTGAAACGCCCTTCTCCTGCATAGTCACGCCGTAGAGGATATTTGCCGCCTCCATGGTTCCGCGTCTGTGTGTCACCACGATAAACTGCGTCTTTTGGCTGTAACGCCGCAGATAATCGGCATACCTGTACACGTTTGCGTCATCCAGAGCCGCCTCAATCTCATCGAGAATACAAAACGGCGTAGGTCTGACATCAAGAATCGCAAAAAGCAGAGCAATCGCCGTAAAGGCACGCTCTCCACCCGACAGCAGCGTCAGGCTCTGCAGCTTCTTACCCGGAGGCTGCGCCTCAATCTCAATTCCGCTCTCCAAGACGTTGTCCGGCTCGGTCAGTGACAAATTCGCCCTGCCTCCGCCGAAAAGCTCGCCGAATACCCGACTGAAGTTGGTATTTATAATCTTAAACTGCTCCGCAAACCTGCTTTGCATAATCTCAAGCATTTCTTCGATTACACCGTCAAGCTCTGCCTTGGATTTTTCCAAATCCGCAGTCTGAACCGTCAGAAAATCGAACCTTTCCTTTACATTCTTATATTCTTCAATTGCGTCAATATTTATGTTTCCGAGAGCCTTTATCTCATCCTTGAGCTCCCTTATTCTCCTCGTCGCCTCATTGAAGTCAAAGTCCTCGCCGCATTTAAGCTCCGCCGCATCGCTGTATGTCAGTTCATAGTCCTCCCAAAGTCGGTTGATTATGCTCTCGCGGTCAGCGTTTAGCTTTTCAATACGACTCTCGGTCTTTGCCGCCCTCTGAGACAGAGCAAACTTTCGCTCCTGTATCTCCTTGACCGCACTCTGACGAACACGAACATTCTCCTCGGTCTTCCTCCTTACATCAGCAAGCCTGTCCGCTTCACTGCGGCACTTCTCTGCCTCACTGCGATATTTTACGCACCTTTCGCCAAGCTCCTCTATCTCGGCGGAAATTGTTTCGTTCCGCTTCTTTAAGGCTTCAATTCCTCCTTTTTTGATTTTCACCGCTTCAAGCTGCTCACCCATGCTTGTATTGAGGCCGCCAATGCGCTCGTTTTCAAGCTCAATATCCTTAAGTATCGTGCTTCGCCTTATATTAAGCTCTGTCATATACGCCGCAAGCCGCTCGTTCTCATCTGCGGCACGGCTGTACTTCTCACGCATACCCGCAGCACCCTGCTCCAGCTCCGCACGTCGGACGGCAAGCCTTTCGCTTTCCGTCCTCTTAGCCGCCAAATCCCGTTCTATCTCCGAAATTCTGCGGTCTATATCCTCCATCTCCCTGCGAAGCTGCCCGTCAGAGTCGTTCATACTTTCAAGCAGAGCAGAGTACCTCTCTCTGTCCGATGCTGCACGCACCGCTTCATCACGAAGACTCTGCACACGAGCATTCTCACTCTCAGCTCGTGCCGCCGCCAGTTTAAGACTCTCCGCAAGCTCAGACAGACGTTTTTCCTCTTTTACACTCCTAATCTTTAATGCATCTATCTCTGTGGCAAGGGCTTCTATCTCTCCCGCTCTCGACAGAGAACCGGTGGTCTTTGCGGCACTTCCGCCCGTCATTGCACCCCCTGCCTGTATAACATCACCTTCAAGGGTCACAATCCTGAATTTGTGTCCGTTGCGACGTGCCATTGCCACTGCGTTGTCTATATTGTCGCAGACAACCGTAGTACCGAGGAAGCTGCTTACTATATTTTTGTACCGTTCGTCACATTCTATCAGGTCGGCCGCCACAGAGATGTATCCGCCGCACTGCCTTGCCCCGCTTGAATCAAAGCTCTTTCCTCTTATTGCCGATACGGGCAGGAACGTCGCTCTGCCAAGGTGCTTCTCCTTAAGGTAGGCAATGGCAAGCTTCGCCTCCTTCTCACTCTCGGTTACGATATTCTGACTTGCCGCCCCGAGTGCTGTCTCCACCGCCGTAATATACTTTTTGTCGGTTCGAATAAGCTGCGCAAGAGGCCCGAATATTCCGCCCTGTCCAAGCCTCCCTTCATTGTAAGCACTCATAACGCCCCTGACGCCCTTTGCATAGCCCTCCAACTCACGCTCCATATCCATAAGCATTGTGCGTCGCGACCTCTTCTTACCCAGCTCGATCTGAGTGATGTTTTTCCGAGAAACAAGCTTCTCGCTCTCTGCACGCATTTCACGGATTTCTCTTTCTGTCTCCGTCCGCCGCTTTTCCGCCGTTTCAAGCTCCGCAGCAGTCTTTTTCTCGGTCTCTGCGGCAATGTTAAGCTTGGCGCACATTTCGTCTATGCTCCCTGCCTTGCCGCGCAGCTCCTCCTCGATTACTCCTCGACGCTCCGTGAAGCTTCCCTTCAAAATTTCAAGGTTCTCAGCCGATGCCCCGATGGAATTCATCTCCGAGGTAATATCGATTATCTCGGTTTTAAGCTCCTCAAGCTCACCGCCCAAATCCTCTGCGGTAATGCCCGCCTCAGAAATAAGTCCGCTCACTCCTGCAATTTCCGCCTTGTTTTTCTCTGCCTCGACCTTAAGCTCCTCTAAATGCTTCTTGTGTGCCGCAGTCTCAGCTTCGATAAGCAAAACCGACTCCGACACATCTCGTATCTCTCTTTCAAGACGCTCTATATTGCTTACGTTGTGTTCCGTATCGTTACGCAGGATTCCTGAATTTTTCTCCGCCTCACTGATTTTAAGTACAATTCTTCTCTCCGCATCGGACAGCTCCGCCGTCTTTTCGTCAATCTCGCTCATCTCACTGTACATTCTTGTGATTTCCAAATCCGTATCCTCAAGCTGCGCCGAAATATCCGCAATTTGTGAGTTTAATATATCCAGGTCAGAGGCAAGCTTCGCCGCATCCTCCTTTATCCGGTCGACGTTTATTATGGAAACGGTTATATCTATCCCCCGAAGCTCGTCACGGAGGACAAGGTACTTCTTCGCCTTTTCCGACTGCCGCTCCAGCGGTGCAATCTGCCCCTCAAGCTCGCTCAAAATATCCTTGACACGGGTCAGGTTTTCCACTGTCTGCACAAGCTTTCGCTCCGCTTCTATCTTCCTGTACTTATACTTTGAGATTCCTGCCGCTTCCTCAAATATCTGACGCCTGTCCTCCGACTTCGTACTCAGAATCGAGTCGATCTTTCCCTGACCGATAATGGAATATCCGTCACGACCGAGTCCCGTATCCATAAACAGCTCATGTATATCCTTTAAGCGGCACAGGGTCTTATTTATATAGTATTCGCCGTCACCGCTCCGATACACACGCCTGGTAACGGTAATCTCCGAAAACTCCAGCGGAAAATACCCGTCCGTGTTGTCAAGGGTAAGCGTAACCTCAGCAAAGCCCAATGCCTTACGCTGCTCCGTTCCGGCAAATATAACGTCCTCCATACGGCTTCCGCGCAGAGATTTTATGCTCTGCTCGCCCATGACCCAGCGTATAGCATCCGAAATATTACTCTTGCCCGAGCCGTTCGGCCCGACAATCGCCGTTATTCCCGAATTAAAATCAAGATAAATCTTATCCGCAAAGGATTTAAACCCTTGCATTTCTATGTTTTTAAGACGCATTCTCTCTACTCCGTTTTCTGCCGCACTTCTCACGGCACACATATTCAGTATGATTATAACAGAAACACTGCAGAATGTCACGAACTTTTTTGCAAATTTGGCAAAATAATAACAATTTTAATAAAAATACGCAATTACCCCTTTACAAATCGACGATTTTATTATAAAATAATTAAATATGTAAGTTTAAATAACGGAGGTCATTTCTATGTATCGCAAAGTATCGGCCGACCTGTCTTTTGTAGAGCAAGAGAAACAGATCGCAAATTTCTGGAAAGACAACGATATATTCAAAAAAAGTATAGAAAACCGCGAAGACGGCGAAACCTTTACCTTCTTCGACGGCCCGCCTACGGCTAACGGAAAGCCCCATATCGGTCACGTTCTGACCCGTGCAATTAAGGACCTTATTCCGAGATACCGCACCATGAAGGGCTACAAGGTTTTGCGTAAGGCAGGATGGGACACTCACGGTCTGCCTGTTGAGCTTGAGGTTGAAAAATCCCTCGGCATCAGCGGAAAGCCCGAAATCGAAAAATACGGAATTGAGGACTTTATCAAAAAGTGTAAGGCAAGCGTCTTTACCTATCAGAGCGAATGGGAGGAAATGAGCGAGCGTGTAGGCTTCTGGGCGGATATGGACGATCCATACGTTACCTACCACAACGACTATATCGAATCGGTATGGTGGGCGCTCCGTCAGATTTGGGACAAGGGTCTTTTGTACAAGGGACATAAGATTATGCCCTATTGTCCTCGTTGCGGCACCTCGCTGTCAAGCCATGAGGTTGCACAGGGCTACAAGGATGTAAAGGAAAATTCGCTTATTGCCAAGTTTCCCGTTAAGGGACGCGAAAACGAATATATACTCGCATGGACGACAACGCCCTGGACACTGCCTGCCAACCTGGCTCTGTGCGTGAACCCGGCTGAAAAATATGTTAGATTTTCCGTTGAAGACGGAACAATTTATATTATGGCAGAGGCTCTTATAGAATCCGTCTTCGGCAAGGATACCGAGGTAAAAATTCTTGACGAATATATCGGCACGGATTTAACCGGCCTTGAATACGAGCCGCTTTATACATTCATTAAACCTGACAAGAAAGCTTATTATGTAATCGCAGACAACTATGTCACCATGGAGGACGGTACCGGTATTGTTCACATTGCGCCTGCCTTCGGTGAGGACGACTCCCGTGTTTGCAAGGAGCAGGGACTCCCCTTCATCAACCACGTTGACCACCAGGGTAAGTTTATCGAAGCCACCGGAGAGTGGAGCGGCGTGTTTGTCAAGGATGCGGACAAGCTTGTAATACGTGACTTAAAGGAAAGGAATCAGTGCTTTGCGGTTATTCCCTTTGAGCACAGCTATCCCTTCTGCTGGCGCTGTGACACACCGCTTCTCTATTACGCCTGCGATACGTGGTTTATCGAAATGACTAAGGTTCGCGACAGACTTCTTGCCAACAACGAAACCGTAAACTGGCTTCCCGACAACATAAAGCACGGTCGCTTCGGGAACTTCCTTGAAAACATTATCGACTGGGGTCTGTCAAGAACCCGTTACTGGGGAACACCACTGCCTATTTGGGAATGCTCCTGCGGTCACCGTCACGTTATCGGCTCTATCGCAGAGCTCCGCGAAATGGCAATAGACTGCCCCGAGGATATTGAGCTTCACAAGCCGTATGTTGATAACATAAAGCTTCACTGCGAAAAGTGCGGCGGTGAAATGACCCGTGTACCCGAGGTTATCGACTGCTGGTTCGACTCGGGTTCGATGCCGTTTGCACAGTATCACTACCCCTTTGAAAATAAGGAGCTGTTTGAATCCCACTTCCCTGCGGACTTTATCAGTGAGGCTATCGACCAGACGAGAGGCTGGTTCTATACATTAATGGCGATATCCACGCTCCTGTTCGACAAAGCCCCCTACAAGAATGTTATCGTTCTCGGCCACGTTCAGGATGACAAGGGCATAAAGATGAGCAAGCACAAGGGGAATGTAATTCTTCCCATGGATATATTGAACGACCAGGGCAGCGACGCTGTACGCTGGTACTTCTACTCCAACTCGGCTCCGTGGCTTCCCAACAGGTTCTCTGCGGCTAACGTCTCCGAGGCACAGCGCAAGTTCCTCGGCACTCTGTGGAATACCTACTCCTTCTATGTGCTATATGCAGACATAGACGAGTTTGACCCGACCAAGTATAACCTTGACAAATGTGACCTTACAGTTATGGATAAGTGGATTTTGTCCAAGTTCAACAACCTTGTAAAGGTCGTAGACACCAATCTGGAAAACTACAGGATAACCGAGGCAACCCGTGCCATGACCGAGTTTGCGGATGAGCTGAGCAACTGGTATGTTCGCCGCTGCCGCACCCGTTTCTGGGCAAGTGAGCTGACGGAGGACAAGATTTGCGCATACATGACGCTGTACAACGTCCTGGTTGAATTTGCAAAGCTGAGCGCACCGTTCATTCCTTTTATGACCGAGGAAATATATCAGAATCTCGTTCGCTCCGTTGACAAGAACGCTCCCGAGAGCGTACACCTCTGCGACTATCCAAAATTCCGCAGCGAACACTGCTTTGACGATATAGAAAATGAGATGGACGCAGTCAGAAAGATTGTAATTCTCGGCCGTGCGGCAAGAAATGAGGCGAACATGAAGAACAGACAGCCTCTGGCAAAGCTTTATGTTCAGACCGATAACGTGATAAACAGCGATTATCAGAGCATAATCTTAGAGGAGCTTAACATTAAATCAGTTGAGTTCACCGATAATGCCTCAAGCTTTATAAGCTACACCTTTAAGCCGCAGATGCGTACCATGGGTCCCAAGTACGGAAAGCTCATGCGTCCTATCTTCGATGAAATCGCAAAGCTTGATGATGCTGAGGTTATGACCGTTCTGTCAAGCGGCGAACCTCTGCGTCTCACCGTTGAGGGCACAGAAGTCGAAGTCTTCAAGGAGGATGTTTTGATCGACACCAAGCAAAAGGACGGCTTTGTATCCACAAGTGACGGCGGGTATACCGTTGTGCTTGACACAAACCTGACCGACGCACTTATAGAAGAGGGCTTTGTCCGTGAGATAATAAGCAAGCTTCAGACCATGCGTAAGGACAGCGGCTTTGAAGTCACCGACCGCATAAATATCGAATATTCCTGTGGTGATAGGCTGGGCACCGTATTCAGCGAAAACGCAGATGAAATCAAAGCGCAAACCCTTGCCGACACTGTTATCCCCGGCGGTGCAGACGGCGGCAGGGATTGGAGCATCAACGGAGAAAAGGTAACAATAAAAGTTACAAAGGCATAAATCGCCACATTGGCAAAAGATAAACTAACGGGCTTCGGATTTTAATCCGAAGCCCGTTAAGCATTTTAATAATAAGCTTTATTTCTCATCATCCGCAAGGCATCAAAGCTCAATCACATCCGCAAAATTCTGTCCTTAAATTACAGAATTATTGAATTATCCTTCTGCCGTGCAGCCGCCTTATCATTGTTATAGTAATCCACCTCATCCAGACGGCGGAATTCATAGCCCTGTCCCTTTAAATACTCAATTATCTGTCCAAGCGCATCCGGCGTGGTTTTCTTTGCAGACGCATCATGCATAAGAACAACAATATTATCCTCTGTTGCAGTATTCTTAACCTTCGCAACCAGCGAATCCACATCACGCAGTGACGCCTCTGCATCACCGTTTAAGCAGTTCCAGTCAATGTAGTAATAGCCCGCATCGGCAAGAACCTTTTTGTACTGCTGTTTCTCTGCGGCATGGTCACCGGAGTTATAACTTCCGCCCGGAAAACGCATCAGTCTAAAGACGTCATCGCCGCATATTTCCTTTATGATTCCTTCCGTCTTTTCTATCTCCTCCATAAAGCTTTCCGAAGTTGCGTAAAGCTTATTGTAATCGTGATTATAAGAGTGATTTGCAAGCAAATGCCCCTCGCTGTGTGCTCTCTCCGCAATATCACGGTTTGCATCAAGCATCTTTCCGAGACAGAAAAACGTAGCAGGGACATCGTACTTTTTCAGTATATCCAGCACTTTCGGCGTAACATCTTTTGTCGGGCCGTCATCAAAGGTAAGATAGCAAATCTTTGCCTCACTTCCCTGCTCCTCTCTAACAATTTTCATAAGATCATTTTCCTCTGCGGCAGGCGGAACATTGTATTCCTTCTTAACCTCCTGTACCTGCTGCGGCTGTACCGGATCGGCGCTCGCCTGCTTATCACCGCGGCCAAAAATCAACTTGCAAAAAATAACCGCAACTGCGATAATGCATATCAAAATTAGAATTTTCGGCAGATTTCCGGCATTCCTTCTCCTTTTTCCTCCCTTTCTCGGGGCAGGCGTATCATAATATCCGTTAGCCATATTATCTCCTCCTAAGTATGCAAATAATGCTTAATATCATCCTAAAGCTTTTATATGATACCATTAAGTCACATAAAAGTCAAGCAATGAATTAATGTTGTAATTTTTTTGTAATTTTATGAGGTTGCCCGTTTTAATACGAAATTATTTTGTCTCTATGCGCTTATATGGTACAGGATCCATGTGTATAACTATATCCACTCCCGTCTCGCGCATAATCCTATGCTCCGCCTCGTCAATCACTCGATGAACCTCGCAAAGCTGCATATCCTCGGGAACCTCGGCGTGGACTGAGCCGATCATTCTGCCGGGGCCGTAATCGTGAACCATAAGGTCATGAAGACCGAGCACACTATCCTCACTCATCAGTATCTCCTCTATATGCTCAATAAGCTTTTCATCCGGAGCCACACCCATAAGACGATCTGCCGTACTTTTCACCAGATCGCAGCCGGTATAAATAATAAGCCCCGACATACAAATTCCGGCAATTCCGTCAATAGGAAAGCTGACAAATCTTGCCGCTATTGCCGATGCAACAATAGCCGCGGTCGCCGCCACGTCGTTAAGACTGTCCCTTGACGCCGCAGCCAAAAGCCCCGATTCTATTTTTCTTGCCATGACCCTGTTGTAATACCACATCCAAAGCTTTACAAGTATGGATAGAATAAGTATTATCGCCGATACAACGCTCATCTCGACCTTTTCGTAATCAAACAGCTTTTCTGCCGAGCTTTTAAGCAGCTCCACACCGAACACAATAATCAATATCGCCACAACGAGTGCCGAAATATATTCTGCCCTGCCATGACCGTAGGGATGCTCCTTGTCGGCACGCTTCACGCTGATTCTTGCCCCGACCACCGTCACCAGTGACGAGCCCATATCCGAAAGGTTGTTGAATGCATCCGAAACAATGGCAATACTGCCCGAAACAGTTCCGACAACAAGCTTTGTGCCAAACAGCAGCAGATTACACAAAATTCCGAGGATTCCGCCCAGCATTCCGTAGCGCTTACGCACCTCAGGGTTTTTCACATCCTCACAGTTCGGTATGAAACGCCTTATAATTAAACCTATCATGTATTACACCCGCTTTTAAAAATTAATAACTCTGCTCTTGAATTTCACGCTCATCACAAGCCCTATCGCCATCATCGTTGTCAAAAGCGATGAGCCGCCGTAGCTGAAAAACGGCAGTGTTATACCCGTTATCGGAAGCATACCGACACACATACCTATGTTTTCAAAGGTCTGGAATATCAGCATAGCCGCAACGCCGACACACATATACCGTCCCAGCGAATTACGCGCATTCATACCGATTATTATGCATCTTACAATAATGGCGCACATAAGAATTATAACCAGCACGGCACCTATTATGCCAAGCTCCTCGCAGATTACCGAAAAGATAAAGTCTGTGTGCCTCTCGGGAAGACTGTTGTTAAGCTGACTTGGCCCGTGATAAAGTCCGGCTCCGAATATTCTGCCCGAACCGATGGCAAGCTTCGACTGCAGCACCTGATATCCCGATCCCGTAGGGTCGCTCTCGGGATTGAACACAGACAATACACGTGCCTTCTGATAATCCTGAAGCACAAAGAACCACATCAGCGGACAAAGTGCAGCAACTGCGGCAATACCGCCGGCAATGAACTTTCTTCCGATCCCTGCGGCAAAAAGCATGGTGACCGCCATAAATATGAAAACCGCCGCCGTTCCGAAGTCGGGCTGAACCAAAATCAGCACAACAGGCAGAACCGCACAGCCGGCAAGCTTTGCTACGGTGCCTATTTTGTCCATTCCTCTCTCGTTATCGACTATCATCTTTGAATAAACTATTATAAATACAATCTTCGCAATCTCCGCCGGCTGAAAACCCAAGGAGCCTATTGCGAACCAGCTTCTTGCTCCGTTTCGCACCTTTCCTATTCCGGGGATAAGCACCAAAATCAAAAGCAGCAGTGCCGCCGCTGTCAGGTACAGGGAAATCCTCGACAGATATTCATAATCGAGAAACATCATTATACACACAATGATAATTCCGATAAACAGCGCACCGCACTGAACCATAACGTACTTGCCGCCGTTCTCGCCGCCGGCACTGGATATCATGATTATCCCGAACAGTGCCGCCGTAAGGGTCAGCGCCGCCAGAATAAAATCCATATTTTTCACAAAGCCTCTAAGCTTAGAATGTCTAAACATATTTAAATCCTACCCTCTCCGTCGCCGGTTTTAAGACTGAGTGCGACACCGTCTCCCAGTGGAAGAATATCCGTATCCAGCATCGGATTTGAACAAAGCATATCCACATAATCTCTCAAGCGCTTTACAATCGTCCGCTTTCTATGCAGAACAAGCTCGTCTGTTGCCGTCATGCCCTTATACAAAATATTATCAGATATAAGTATTCCGCCCGTCCTCAAAAGCCGCATACAATTTTCAAAAAATCTGTTGTACTGCGCCTTTGCGGCATCCATAAAAATCAAGTCGTATTCGCCCTCCAGCCTCGCCAACACCTCGTTGGCGTCTCCGCAGATTACATTGACACGTCCCTCAACGTCCGCCTCTGCGATATTTCGTCTCGCCTCCTCGGCTGTATCGGGGTTTATCTCAATCGTGTCTATTGTCTTCGCCCCGGCATTAACCATTCGTATTGCCGAATACCCAATGGCAGAGCCAATTTCAAGAATCCTCTGCGCTCCGCTTATCTTTATCAGAAGCTCAATCAGCTTGATAGTCTCCGGCTGTGAAATAGGAACATCGTTTTCTGCGGCATAGCGTTCAAGATACGCAAGCTGTCCCTCACTCTTTTTCAGCGTGCGCCTTATATATCTTATTATATATTCATAATTTATGTTATCCTCAACCATTTGTGTCACCCGTACCCTGAATATTTTTCATATTTTCGAGATGCTCCTCATATGTTTCTGCAAAGACAGAGGACTTTCCGTCTGCGGCAGCCATAAAATACAGATAATTCGTCTGTTCCGGATAAAGTGCCGCCTCGATCGACTTAAGTCCCGGCGAGGAAATAGGCCCTTCGGGCAGACCAACGTACATGTAGGTATTATACGGCGAATCGATTCTCGTATCATCATTGCTCAGCACAGGCTTTCTTTCCTTTAGGATATACTGAACCGTTGCACAGGATTCAAGCTTCATTCCCCTGCTCAGTCTGTTTACAAATACGGACGCAACCTTGCCTCGATCCTCATCACCTGCCGCCTCACGCTCTATAACCGAGGCAAGCGTAACAATATCGGATAGCGGTTTGTCTGTGCCCGACTGCTCATAAACAGGTATAACCTTTATGCGGAAGTTATTCAGCATACGGTTTATTATATCGTGCTCCGAATCATTTGCGTCAAAGGTGTAGGTATCCGGGAACAAGTAACCCTCAAGCCGATTCTCACCGTGGGGCAGGTCTTGCACAAAGTCGAAATCGAACTCACCGCTCGCCGCCTCACGCATAAAAATCTCACGGTTGATCAGCCCCTTCTCCTCCAGCAAATCCGCAATCTGCCGAAGCTCATAGCCCTCCGGTATAGTAACGGTATATTGATCCGCACCCGCTGTCTTTTCAAGCTCCTCAATAATTTCGCGATAGCTCATTCCCGAATTAAGCCGATGAACCCCCGACTGATATATCGGATCTTCACCGATTTTGGCATACAGCTTAAAGGCTGTTTCGTATGCAATTACACCTGAAGACTTAAGATTTTCCGCTATCGCCGAGCCGCTTGACCCTTTTGAAATATTAACATCAATTTCACTTCCGCCGCCTATGCCGAACATATCAACGCACACCGAAACGGCAAAAATCAACGCTGCAGCAGCCGCAGCTGCGCAAATTACAAACGCTTTTCGCATATTATCACCTCAAATTACACGAATCAGTATCTCAACCGCCGCAGTAATTGCAACGCAAAGCAATACCGGCAGACTCACAAAATTCTGCTCCAGAAGCATAGCTGTTTTCATTTTTCTCACCGGCGCACTCTTCTTTGTCACTCCGGCAAGAAGTGCAATAAACACAAGAAAGAATATCAGTCCGAGAGCAAAAACTGCAATCGTCACCCCGGGCGAGTACCAAAGCATATCATTGAAATACGCAAGCAGCAGTGCCGCCGCATTATTTCCGAAGTGAACAAGCATCGCAGTATAAAGAGAGCCCGTTCGCCTAACCGTGAAAACCAGCACAAATCCGAGAAGAAGATACCCCGGCACGCCATACGGGTCACCATGCATCACCGCAAACATTACCGATGAAAAAACAGCAGCGGCCGCCGTGTTGAATTCCGCCAGCGAGCCGTAAACGATGCCGCGAAACAAAAATTCCTCAAAAACCGCAGGAAGCATGGCGATTACAAATACCGCCGCACAGAGCTCTCCGAGAGTTTTCGGCATATATCCCGACGCAGTGTGAAACAATCCGTTAAGCGGAAGATTTACCATAACAACCGCAAACTGACATCCTGCGCCAAGCACGAGTGCAATAAGCATCTCATGCCATCCGCAAGCTCGAAGGTAAAACCTTTCCGCCGCCGTCTCCGCAGTGACACCGTTACGCCTCGCATATATAATAATCGGGATTACATACGCCCCAAGCCCCGTTGCCAACGCAAACAGGTATTGAAGCATCTCACCGTCCGTGAAGCTTGCTATATATACAAAAATCACGCTGAGCAAGGCATTTATCGCAGTGACTGCCAATAACATTCCGCGTATACCCTTCAGCTTCTTCTTATCCTTCAAATAAACCGTAGCCATAACTATTAAATCATCCTCTCGGGGCAGATAACAACATCCACACATCGGTCATATTCGCCTGTCGGAAGGCACTCCGTTATACACTCGCTGTACGCAAGCCCGACCGAAAATCCGACATAATCCGATAAGTACCTGTCATAATATCCTCCGCCATAGCCCATGCGCTGCCGCCGCAGGTCAAAGGAAATTGCCGGAACGATCACCAGCTCCGGCATTTTCATCTCTGAGATAACGCCGTTTTGAATCAAGTCTCGGCGTGGCTCCGAAATCCCGTACGCACCGCTGTCTAACATACTCAAGTCCGAAATTTCAATTGCCTTCATCGTATGCTCCGCCGTGTTGCACAGCGGAACGGCAATCCTCCTGCCGCAGGCACGGCAATCGTCTATTATTCTTGCCGTTTCGACCTCACTCCCGACCGAAATATAAAGGAAAACCGAAGCAGCATTTTTGTACTCGGGAAGATACTTGAGCAATTCAAAAATCACTCCGCTCTGCCTGTGTCGATCTTTGTCGGGAATCGAATTTCTTATGTGCAAAAGCTCCGCCCGACGCATTTTCTTTTCGTTCATCACAGCGGGTACTGCATCGAGTCGAGTATTCCTTGACCTGCGCCGTCCTCGCCGGCAAAGTAATCCACAATGGCTGCGCCGAATTCCAGTGCGGCACCTGCGCCCCTTGCAGTGATAATATTCTCGCTGACCGCAATAGGGCAATCGCATATATCCGCACCGTGCAGATGCTCCTCAAACCCGGGGAAGCAAACGGCATCATGTCCCGACAGAATTCCCATTTCCCCAAGTATCATCGGTGCGGCACATATAGCAGCCAGCAAAAGCTCGTTTTTGCGGCAGTATTCAATTAGCTCGCACACGTTTCCGTTCTCCTGCAAATTTGTGGTTCCAGGCATACCTCCGGGAAGAATTATCCCTTCAACCTCCTCGGGTAAAATTGCTTCAATTACCGTATCGCATTCCACCGAAATCCCATGGGCACCGCATATTACATCGCCGCCAACTCCCGCGGTCATAACCTCAAATCCCGCACGGCGTATTATATCAAGGGGTGCAATAGCCTCAACTTCCTCAAAGCCGTTCGCCAAAAGTATATATAACATAAAAAATCTCCATTCCGCCGCCCTGCGTCGGCACAAGTAATAATAAATATTTTCTCTTATCCGCAGGGCAAGGAATGGTAAGAGATTTTTGTGCCCATGTGCGTTTTCGCACGGGCAATTTAATCCGCCGGAGGCATAACGTGAAAGGAACTTTCACGTTAATCACTCCTGTCTACATAAAATCATTTTTGTTTTTTGGCTCGTTTGCTCGCCTTATTTGCTCTGTGTACCTCGCCGATAAATCTCGGCAGAGCCGCAAATCTGCCGATTCTGCTCGGCTGCTTGCAAAGACGATAGAACCATTCCAGATTAAGCTTTATAAATATGTCGGGTGCACGCTTCACCGTTCCGGCAAGCACATCCAACGAACCTCCGGCACCAATGCAGAGCTTGACATTAAGCTCACCTCGATGTGCCGCAATCCATTTTTCCTGCTTGGGTGCGCCCAGGCATACCATAAGCAAATCAGCCCCCGACACGTTGATTTTTTCTATTATCTTCGGCACATCGTCCTCGGAAAAATAACCGTCACAGGTTCCGGCAATTTTCAGCCCGGGATTTTTCTCCCTGAGTTTTTCCGCCGCCGTCTCGGCAACACCGGGCTTGGAGCCGAATAAAAAAACACTTCCGCCGAATTTAGCCATTTCAGCCATAAGTCCGCAGGACAGGTCAAAGCCAGCAACACGCTCCGGCAGGGGTGTACCCTGCATTTTTGCACCGTATACAACGCCTATTCCGTCCGCGACACACATATCCGCACTGTTTAATATCTTTGCAAAATCCGTATCCTCATATGCCGCCATAACAATCTCCGGGTTTGGCGTGTATATAACCGACACTCCGTCGCTCCGCACCATATCAACCGCACGACCGAGAGCCTCTGTCGCAGTCAGCCGATCTATGTTCACCCCGAGAATGTTTACAGTATCTCTTTTTGAACCTTTTGAACCTTCCATTCCGATTCTCTCCTGTCAATCAAATTTAACATATGGATATATTCTACCACAATTACGGATATTTTGCAACATAAAATAATATTTGAGTCTCCGGTTTTTTACGCAAATCATATTTTTTGAAACATTTATACATTGCCGACCGGGCAATTAGGGTTCCCGAAAAACGGAGGGTTCTACTCGACGTTTTTTGGGAGGAGGAGCCGCTGCGAAGCAAGCGAAGATGTGAATATAATGAGCATCAAGCAAGCGCAGCATGCGGCGACGAGGGCTTCGGGCTGTAAATTCATATAAATATTCAAAAAATTGCTTATATTTACATATTTAAATGCTGTTAAATCCACAATTTTAAAATAATTTTTATTAAATAATTGCCCTGCGCCCATACAGTTGCCAAGCCCAACTGCAATGAAAAAATTATTTTAAAATTTATCAGTGTATCAAATCGCAGATAATTTCATATTTGATTTTACGTTTTCCCTTGTACTTACGCTGTTTATTGCACTTTTGTCTTCAAATTTCATGGAAACTCAAAAAAATAGCATTTGAGTTTCCGGTTTTATTTTTATTTTAAAAATACCGCGGCAGTAAAAATCTGCCGCGGTACAAAAATCATTGTTTATATATAACCAAAGCACTTATATCACCGTCTGTAAGACGACGGGTTCCACGAAGGATCAAGCATTTTATTCAGACTCGATCAAAGCATAATTTCCGTCTTTTCTGCGGTAAACAATATTGGTTTTTCCGCTGTCGGGATCAGTGAATACAAAGAAGTCATGACCGAGCATATTCATCTGAAGTATTGCCTCCTCCGCCATCATCGGCTTTGCGGAAACACGCTTCACCTTTATAATTTTAAACTCCTCTTTATCCTCCGCAACCTCTTCGGAGTTCTCCGCTGCCGCAATGTAGTTCACAAGTGCATCATCGCGCAGGCGCCGCGCAAGCTTCGTCTTGTTCTTTCTTATCTGCCGATCAATGTTGGATATGCAGTCGTCAACCGCAGAAAGCAGTTCTCTGTTTCTCGCTTCTGAACGGATAAGAAAGCCCTTATAGTCAAAGGTTATTTCAACGACCATATGCTCCCTCTGCTCCGAAACGAAAATCTTGCACTCGTTATCCTCGGAGAAAAACTTATCGAGCTTTTTCACCTTAGCAATAACCTTTTCCTTGCTGGAATCCGCCAATTCAACATGTTTACATAAAATCTTGTAAGTCATACCTACGCCTCCTGTCGTTTGTATAAAATCTGCTTATGAATACATCTTATGTATTCATCTGTCTAAATTATACACCAAACAGTTAAATTATGCAAGCTTTTTTATAAAATTTACAAAAAAATTTACAAACATTTAATAATTTTATTTGTTTTGCCATATATGCGCATTCAAAAAGGCGCGGATAAGCTCCGCGCCCTCTGAAAACTAATCTCTGTTCATAAAACCTACAGTCTTAATTATTCACCCCAAGATACAAGCACATATGCTACATCCTTGGAATCGATTTTACCGTCACGGTTGAGGTCATATCTTACATATTCCGGATGAGCTGTTACTAAATTGTTCTCGCCGAAGTAGGATACAACCGCCGACAGATCGTAAATGTTGATATTGTTATCCTTTACGATGTCGCCTGCAAGGAAGTTCTTTGTAACTTTATCTTCATCTCTTGCGCCAACCTCGATAACCTGTTTGTTATTCGCATCCAAAACGTTGTTCCAGAAGTTGAGCGTCTTATCGGCTGTCATCGTTACAGTGTGACGTGCTGTTCGGTAGCCTGCACCCTCTACCGTTACGGTGTATGCAACATTCTGTGTAAGAGCCTGTGTAAATGTATAAGTATCACCAACAAGCGCCTTTTCGTCCGTTCCGAAGTTTACCGTGATATCACCCGGCAGGTCTCCGCCGGAGATAACTGCCTTCATATCCTGATATGCTTTTTTGTTATCGGTAATTGCGTTGTTAAACTTAACATTTACGGTGAGATCCTTTGTAGGAGCGGTGAAGGTTGCATTGATTACACCGTTCGCTGCTGCATTGTTCAATTCGAGTCTTCCTGTATCCACACCATTACCGGCAGTGGTATAGTTATCAACGATATTATTTGCAGCCTTTGCAGTGTTAACGATGTTTGTTGTTACACCTTCCGTCTTTACACCGAATTTAACAGTACCATTGCCCTCAAAGGTAACCGTACCGATTGTAACCTCTGTGCCGGTTGCTCCGCTTGAAGTCAAACCGTCAAGGTTAAATTCGTATCTGCCGTCACCCTTATCAATGAGGTTT
>CACXES010000161.1 GCA_902766745.1 uncultured Ruminococcus sp. | reverse complement strand
TCATAATTAAAAAGTTAAATTATAATATAAAATCATATCAGAAATAACAAAACCGCAAAAAATTGCCGGTTGCCGGAATACCTAATAGCGAGGTTAACAGAAATTTTATCGGAATATGTCGGTATATCGATACTGCCGCATATGAATCCCTCCGTCAGTCTTCGACTGACACCTCCCTTTAGGCAAGGGAGGCTTTGGTGAAATGACACGCTTCCGGTACATAGCGGACTATTAACATAGGGCTCCCGAAAAATCGAGGATTGATCCGAGATTTTCTGGGAAGAGGAGGAGCAAGGAAGCGGGCGAATGTTTTTCGTTCAGAAAAACTGAGTAAAGCGTACTTTGCTCCGACGATGTCACTCTATGGCACTGCAAAACGTGGTATAATATAAATATATTAGAAGAAACTCTAATTAAATTTATACTGCGGAGGTATTTTAAATGAACAAATCAACAAGCTGTGTCAGAGAAAACAACTTTATTACGATTCAGGGCTTTATGCTGTCAAGGCTCAAGCTAAAGGGTGCGGAGCTTTTGACCTACGCCATCATCTACGGCTTTTCACAGAGCGAGGGTCAATATTTTCGCGGAAGCCTTAAGTATCTTGCCGAATGGACAAACAGCACGGTCAGAAGCGTGACCAATTACCTTAACCGATTGAAGGACAAGGGTCTTATCTTCCCGGTAAAGAACGCCGACGGCGAACGCATAGGCTATCGTGCGGCATTCGGCGCCACCTTATCCGAAAGCAATTCCGATACGGAACAAAGTTCCATGGAAAAAAGTTCATACACGGAACAAAGTTCTATGGAACAAAGTTCACACACGGAACAAAGTTCACACACGGAACAAAGTTCCATAGAAAAAATTTCACCCATGGAACAAAATTCCTGTGACGATAGAATAAATTTCCATGATGTATGGAATAAAATTCCCGAGGGTGTAGAAAAAAATTCCACATATAATATAGATAATAATATAATATATAATAATATTAATAATACGCATATGCAAAAGAGCTTTGAATTTTTTAAGAAAAACATAGGGCATTTGACGCCTGCTGTCAAGAATGAAATCTGCGGCTACTTAAGCCAAGGTATCGCAGACGATATGATATGCGAGGCAATAAAGGATGCGGCAAAGGCGCAGAAGCTGAGCTGGAATTACATAAACGCAATTATCGTTGACAAGCTTAAGCGTAATATTACGACATATGATGCGTATATCGACGACAGAGACAGCTTTCGTCGGCAGAGAGATGAGGAAAAGGCATCGGCGTCTCAACCCACCGAGGCCGACTTATACGAGGAATACATTCCGTCCGCCGAGGATCGTGCCGCATATCTTGCTTCCAAGGAGCAGGAATTATATAACCAATGATGCCGGTTTTAATCCTCGCCCTTGACTTAGGCGGCGTATAGGTGTATTATATCTGATATATTTAATAATATTAAAAACAGGGTGATTAATATGGTAAGACCGGCAGAGAGCCGAGATTTCGACTTTGCGAAACAATCATGGACAGTGTGCTTTGATGACGAGCCGAGGTTTATCGACTGGAATTTTGAATATAATTACACCGCCGCAGATACCCTTATAGCGGAAGCCGAGGGTGAGCCTGCCGCAATTATGCAATGCAAGCCGAGGAAGGTTAATCTAAACGGCACGGCGGCTGCGGCACACTATATTTCCGGGGTTGCCACCATGCCCGAATTTCGCCGCAGAGGCCTTGTCCGTAAGCTTTTTGAATACGCCCTGCCCTTTATGTATAAAAGGGGCGGCTGTGTTTCGTATCTGATTTCCGCAGTCGGTGATATGTACAAAAAGTTCGGCTATACCACTGTCGGACAACGCTGCGTATACAAAACCGACGGCGTCGGTGCGGAAATTATACGCTGCGGCGGTGAAGCCTGCGCACAGCTCAGCGACCTATATCTTAATCGTGCTGAAAATTGCATAATGTACGAAATCAGAGATAAGCGCACATGGGATAAGCTTCTGACCGAGCTTTTGGAAATCAGCGGCGGCTGCATACTCTCGTCACCCTCCGCCTACGCAATGGCGTATAAAAGCGGAGATGAATACGAGGTTTACGAGCAATGCGGCAGTATGCCGATACGGCTTGAAGGGCTTGAGAGTGCGCCGATAATGGCTCGGATAACCAATATTGAGGAATTTTTAAGTATCTTCCCCGAAATATTTTCCGCCGACGAGGTTATCACCGTATCCGACGTTCTTGTCCCCGAAAATAACGGAAGCTTCAGGCTTATCGGCGGCAGAGCCGTCCGCTGTGACGATGAGGGCAGAAAATACGATATTTCCGAGCTTTGCGCCGAGGCATTCAGCGGCGGTGAGGTTCTTATCGAAACAACCGTTTAGCGTATTGCGTGAATAACAGCCGCAAATTGCAATTATATTGTAATACTTAATCCATTGAAATTTAACACTGTTTTTGATAAAATTTAAGGTAGTATGCCCTCACTCGGGCATAAATTCCCGTTAAATCAAGCACAAAAGATAAAAACGATTTTTAGAAAACGGAGGGATTTCCTTGTTTTACGGGCGGATTTTTTTGACGATAATCGCTGAAATTGTTTTAGCCGTAATATACGCTGTTCTGTCCTCGGCGGAGGTCTCCGCCGTAGCTGCCGCCGCATCACTGAGCGGTGAGGCATCAAGGGGCGGCGAAGCCTCAAAGCGTGCGGAAAGGCTTTTTAAAATCACACGCAAGCCTGCCGAATTTTTATCCGCACTCCGTGCGGCGATACTGTTTGACGGCTTTTTATTCTGCTGTATTGCGACAGCGGCTCTTGCGCCCCATCTCACCTCTGCCATTGACAATATTTCCGAGAACATTCCCCACGATGCTGCGGCGGCAGTATCGGTTTTGCTTATCGCCTTCATCTCTATGTTCGCAATTCGCACCTTCGGGGAGCTTATTCCTCAGCGTGCGGCGGTAACCGACAGGGAAAGAGCGGCTCTCTCCTCTGCGGCTGCGGCATCGGCGGCAAAAACACTTTTCACTCCGGTGGCAGCCTTTATGCACCATTTTTCAAACCTGTGTCTGCGGCTTTCGGGGATAGACCCCGACGAGGGCAGCGATGTCACCGAGGAGGAAATAAGAATGCTGGTGGACGAAGGCGGCGAGGCAGGTGTTATTGACGTTGAGGAAAAGGAGTTTATCCGAAACGTCTTTGAATTTGACGACCTGACTGCGGCGGATATTGTCACCCACAGGACGGACATTGCCATAATATGGCGCGACGATGATATTTCCGAATGGGATAAGACCATACACGAAAACCGCTACACAAGATATATTGTCTGCGGCGACAGTGAGGACGACGTTCTCGGAATCCTGGACGCACGGGATTACTTCAGGATAGACCGCAAGGATAAGGACATGATAATCAAAGAAGCACTGCACCCCGCCTATTTTGTTCCCGACACAATCGGCGCAGACGTTCTTTTTAACAGGATGAGACGTGAAAATCAGAGAATAGCCGTTGTCCTGGACGAATACGGCGGACTTTTCGGAATTATCACCCTTATCGATTTGGTGGAGCAGCTTGTCGGGGATCTCGGTAACAGTGACGACGACAAGGAAATAATGAAGATTTCCGCCGACACCTGGCAGATATACGGAAGTGCATCACTCCGCGATGTGTGTGACGAGCTTGACCTGCAGATTGACGCCGAGGAGGACTCGGCGACCTTCGGCGGCCTTATTCTGTCAGAGCTGGGATATGTTCCCGAGGACGGAAGCTGTCCCGAAATTACCATAGACGGATATAATATTAAGGTAACACCCGTCCGCGACCACAGAATCGGACTTACCACCGTTCACAGGCTAAAGCCCGCCGAGAACGAATACAACACGGAGGGAGAATAATCTCATGCTTGGAACTGCTGTGAACGTTGCTGCGGTGCTGCTTGGCGGTGCCATAGGTCTGCTTATTAAAAAGGGACTTCCGAAAAGACTTGAGAAGGCACTGATGACCGCCCTCGGCCTTTGCACCATGTACATAGGTATATCCGGACTTCTTGATGGAAAAAATACCCTTGTGCTGATTTTATCCATGGTTGTCGGAACGCTGATAGGCGAGGCTGTTGACCTCGATCGTCAGATTTGCAGGCTGGGCGATTATATTCAATCCAAGTTTAAAAGCAAGGGTGGGTCGGTTGCCGAAGGCTTTGTCTCGGCAAGCCTGCTTTTCTGCGTAGGCGCAATGTCCATCGTGGGCTCACTGGAGAGCGGCCTTAACGGAAACCACGAAATTCTGTTTGCCAAATCCACCCTGGACTTTGTGGCGGCGATACTTTTCGCCTCCTCGTTCGGCTTCGGCGTACTTCTGTCCGCCGGGTTTGTCCTTGCCTACCAAGGCTCGCTGACACTGCTGGCGCAGTGGATTTCGCCGCTGCTCAGCGATGCCGCAACCGCGGAGATGAGCTGTGTCGGCTCGCTTATACTGATTGCTCTTGCACTTAACATGATTGGACTTTCAAAATTCAAGGTTATGAACTTTGTGCCTGCAATATTCATACCTATGGTTTTATGTATTTTTATGTGATAACATATTATGAATTATTGAAAGTCGATTTATGAATTATTAAAAGTCGATTTGAGAGATTATATTGGAGAGATTATATTGGAGAGATTCTTATGAAGCTTTATCATAACTCCCGAGACGGTCGCTTTCGTTCACCATTCGGTGCGGTTGTCACGGGGAGTACCGTTGCACTGCGCTTAGACGTCGAGGAGTGCTCCTCCGATGCCGAGGCATTTGTTCGAGTGTGGTGCATGAGTGAGGAAACCCTGTATCCTATGGAAATAAGCCGCAGAGGCAAGACCTCCGTCTGCCGTGCCGAAATAACCGTTCCATCCGAGCCGTGCCTGCTTTGGTACAGCTTTTGCCTAAAGGACGGCGGTGACGAGCATTGGTATGTGAATACCGGGCTTATCGGCGGCGAGGGCGGCGAAGCGGACTGCGGCGATGAGAATAATTATCAGATAACCGTATACGATAAGAATTTTACCGTGCCGAAATGGTTTTCCGGACAGGTCATGTATCAGATTTTTCCCGACAGATTTTTCGGCGTTCACGAAAACGGGGTTATAGAAAAAAGCCGAGAGGAATATATCATACATTATGACCGATACGAGCATATTTCCTTTAACTCTCACCCCTATGAGTCAGGTCCCGCCTGCAACGATTTCTACGGCGGAAACCTGAAAGGAATAATCGAAAAGCTGCCCTATATAAAATCCCTCGGCGTGGGCGTGATATACTTAAACCCAATATTCGAGGCGTATTCAAACCACAAGTACGACACGGCGAATTATAAGCGGATAGACCCCATGTTCGGCACCGAGGAGGATTTTTCGAGATTGTGCAAAGAGGCCGAAAAGCTCGGCATCCGCATAATTTTGGACGGAGTATTCAGCCACACCGGCGCCGACAGCATATACTTCAACAAATACGGAAGCTACGGCGAGGGCGGCGCGTATCGGGATGAAAATTCCCCCTATCGAAGCTGGTACAGCTTTGACGAAAACGGCGGCTATGCCTCCTGGTGGGGGTGCAGCAATCTCCCAAACGTGAACGAGATCGACCCGTCATACCTTGATTATATTCTCAGAGATGAGGATTCTGTCATAAAAAAATGGCTGCGTCTCGGTGCGTCCGGCTGGAGATTGGACGTTGCCGACGAGCTGCCCGACGAATTTATACAAATTCTCCGCAAGGAGGTAAAGTCGGTAAAGCCCGACGCCGTAATAATCGGCGAGGTATGGGAGGATGCCTCCAACAAGGTCGCCTACGGAAAGCAGAGGAAATATCTTTTGGGACAAGAGCTGGACAGCGTTATGAACTACCCCTTCAAGGACAATGTAACCGCATATATAATGGGCTTTAAAGGTGCGGAGGAGGCTGACAATGCACTGATGTCCATTATAGAAAATTATCCCATACCGGTGGTTTATTCGCTTATGAACCTGCTCGGCACTCACGATACCATGAGGATAAAATCAATGCTCGGCGGCCTTGGTGCGGAATGCGGAAGCGAAAGACTGAATTCCGGCATGGAGGATCTTGCGTCCTACCGCTTGCTGTGTGCGGTCTTTATGCAGATGACAATGCCCGGCGTACCGTCAATATATTACGGAGACGAAGTCGGTATGCAGGGCGGACGGGATCCCTTCTGCCGTGCACCGTATCCTTGGCGTTCGGTCGATATCGACCTTCTTTCAAGGTACCGTAAGCTGGGACAGCTCAGGCAAAGCACTCCTGTTTTAAAGACGGGATTTTTCAGAACCTTAAAGGCAGAGGACGCAGTTTATGTCTATGCGAGATATTTTAAGGATAATACCGATGTATTCGGAAATTCGGCAGACGATTCCTTTGCGCTGTGCGCAGTAAACCGCAGCTTTGAGCCGAAAACCGTCAGCGTTGACATATCGGATTACAAGCCGAAACGGCTGTACTTTGGCGGCATCGCCGAAAATGAGCTGCAGCTTAAAGGAAAATATGCGGAATTTACAATTCCGCCGGTGGGATATATTTATCTTACGAATAAAGCTAACTGAGGAATATGCGGACGGCAGCAGACGATAAAAGTATCGCCGTCAGGTCGGCGGTCAGAGCCGACGGAAGAGTGTGACGGGTATTTTTTATTCCGACCGAGCCGAAATATACCGCAACGGTATAAAATGTAGTTTCGGTAGAGCCCATCATCACCGAAGCAATTCTTCCCGACGGTGAGTCGGGGCCTACGGTTTGAAATATATCGGTTACAAGGGCGAGAGAGGCACTCCCCGAAACAGGACGAAGCAGGGCAAGAGGCAGTACCTCGGTCGGAAGTCCGATAAAGGACAGCACCGGCGACAAAGCCGAGGATATAAGCTCAAGAGCTCCACTGGCACGGAACATATTTATTGCAACCATAAGCCCCACCAGCGGCGCAATAATTCCGAGCATACTCCGAACCCCCTCCTTTGCGCCCTCGGCAAAGCAGTCATAAACGCCGACACCCTTAACCAAGCCGGCTGCAACAAAAAGCAGAATAAATACGGGAACGGCAAAAACAGATATGTATCTCAAAGCCTGCGCCTCCTTTCAAAAAGCTTTGCAACGGTCACACCTGCACAAACGGCAAGGATACTCACTATCCATACGGGGACAATGACCTCACCGGGGCTTGCGGAGCCCCAGGCTTGGCGCATGGAAATCAGAGTTGTGGGCAGGAGCTGTATTGACGCCGTATTGACCACCACGAACATACACATCTCGTCCGAGGCGGTGTGTCTGCCGCCGTTTAAGCGGTTCAGCTCACCGAGGGCCTTTATACCGAGAGGCGTTGCGGCGTTACCCATTCCGAAAAGGTTTGCGACCATATTCATGACAATGGAATTGACCGCTTTTCCGTTCGGGTCAAGCCGAGGAAAGAGCAGGCGAGTTATCGGACGCAGAATTTTGGCAAAAACCCGTATAAGTCCTGCCTTTTCGCCGATTTTTGCAAGCCCCGTCCACAGGCACATTATCCCCAGCAGGGATATACAGCTCTCTATTGCGGCGGCGGCACCCTCTGCGGCACCGGCGGCTGTTTCTTCGACCTTGCCGGTAAACAGAGACACTACTATTGATATAACTATCATAAAACCCCAGATATAATTCAGCATATTCTCACCGATTAATTATATGATGGAAAAATTAATTATATGATTGCGGCGGCAAGCCGCACAAGTATATAAAAGAGAGGTAAATAATATGGAATTTGATTTTTACATAGCGGGATGCAGCAAGGACGGCGGCGTATACCACTGCGGCTTTGACGAAACAGGCGCGCACATAAAATCCGTAACCGAAATCAGCGAGCCTATGTATCTGGCAAGAGAAGGCAATCAGATGCACATTCTGCTTCGGGAATGCTTTGAAGGCAGGGTAGGCGGCGTATGTACCGCAGAAATATTGAATGACGGAAGCTTAGGCGAGACGTCCGCACCCGTATCGACAGAGGGAGTTGTCCCCTGTCATCTTTGCGTCCTCGACGGCAGAATATACTGCGTAAACTACATAAGCGGAAGCGTGGCACGAATCCCGGACAGGCTTGTCACTCACAGCGGCTGCGGAGTAAATCCAAAAAGGCAGGAGGGACCCCACACCCATTACATAAACAGCTTTGACGGAAAATATCTGCTATGCACCGATCTTGGCTGCGATGAGATTTACACCTACGACAGCGAGCTTTGCGAGGTATCGAGGGTCAGTCTGCCCGCAGGCAGCGGCCCGAGGCATCTGATAAGCTGCAAAGACAAAATCTTCTGCGCCAACGAGCTTGGAAACACAGTCAGTGTATTTGATTATACCGACGGAAAATTGGAATATCTTTATTCAAAGGCTCTCTTTGACGGTGACACCGTAAGCACTGCTGCGGCTATCCGCATAAATGACAGGTATCTTTATGTTTCCAACAGAGGCCACGACTCTATCTCGGTATTCTCCATGGACGGCGAGGAGCTTGAGCTTATCAAATGTGTTGACTGCGGCGGAAAATCACCCAGGGATTTTAATATTATATGCGATATATTAATTTGCACCAACGAGGCATCCGACAACGTCACATTCTTTAAATTAAACGGCGGAATCCCCGAAAAGCTTGACTTTGAGCTGAATATCAAGCAGCCTCTGTGCGTGATTTAAAAAAATTTTTATTTTTTTCTTATTTGGTAATAGAAATTTTATAATTTTGTGTTATAATATAATTTGAGAAAATAAATAGGGTGATAGTAAAATTAAAAATACAAACGATTGCTCAACGGCAGCCGCCACGGGGCATAGGATAATCCATTTCGCCACAGTTACAGCGGAGTCGATGGAACGGAACGTTCCCCGAAATAATTTTTTCGTTGCAGTTGGGCTTGGCAACTGTATGGGCGCAGGGCAATTATTCAATAAAATTATTTCGGATTGATAATT
>CACXES010000160.1 GCA_902766745.1 uncultured Ruminococcus sp. | reverse complement strand
TACGCTTCACTCAGAAAAACAGATTCGATATTGCGTATATTTCAGATTTAGGGGATTTTTCGACTGCACATATCTTGACATTTCCAGTTTTTACTTCCGGAGAATGCGTGTGTCAAATTGATAATAATATTTATAATATCAAAAAGGGTTCGATTGTATTTATTCCTGCCGGTTCATTTTATAAATTTGAGACGAAATCTCATTGTGAATTCTTTTTTGTGTGCTTTGTTGCAAAATGCAGAGCGTTGAGTGAATCGGAAGCTTTTTCTTTAATTAAAGAAGAAAATAATATTGGGCATCAAAAAGATTTCAGCTTTGAGAATCCAAGTGCTTATTATGCGTTATTTTATCAATATGCATCTGCAGATGAAGAAATTTACAGTAGGATTACCGGTATGTTGGCAGAATGTCAATTTTTGTATCAGGAAGGAACATTTTTTGATAAAATGCTGATACTTTTAAATTTTAATAAAATTATCGTAATGACATCGCAGTATATGTTTTCCCGGTATAATATCGCACTTTATCCGTTGACCTTGAACCGTATGTTACGCTACATTAATAAAAATTACGCAAAAAAAATCAATGTAACCATTCTGTCAAAGGAGTTTATGCTGTCAGAGCAATATATTTCCAATATATTTAAGAATAATTTGAATATGACTGTAAGCGAATATGTTCATTCCGTAAAATTATCTCACGCAATGGAACTGCTGTCCAATTCCAATATGAATATATCGCAAATCAGCGAATATTTGAATTATTCCAGTCCCTATTATTTCTCAAAGAAATTTAAGCAGCATTTCGGTGTCAGTCCCAAAAATTTCTCAAAATTTAATTGACAAATAAAGGCTAATCTAGTATAATAGATACAGAAAAATATATTGAGGTGAGGCGAATGAGGTTATACATAAGTAAAGAAGAAATAGATACACGGATAAAATTAAATTTTTCAAGACTCAGCGATAGCTGTTATGATATTAACAATGTTTTTAAAGGGGATGATGCCGGGTGGCCCGGTGATTGGGAAGGGCGTGCGCTTTTGGCGTTTGTTTCTCTTTACAAGATTAATTCGGCTGAAATTCCTTGTATGAAGCTTATGATCGACAAGATACCGGAAGTAACTGGAAATAAGTGCTATTATGGAGAAAAAACAGGTGATGTTATATTTGAGCAACAGCTTTCGGGACTCAGCTGGTATTTGAGAGGTCTTTGTGAATACTATGAGCAATTTAATGACGAAAGGGTTATTGAATATCTTAACAAGACTTTTGAGAATGTGTATCTTCCCACCAAAGGCAGATATTCAACCTATCCGTTGAAAAGAGATACGGGTGACGGTGGCGGAGTTGGCGGACACAGCGCCGGAATTATGGACGGATGGAAATTATCGACAGATGTCGGGTGTGCCTTCATGAGCATAGACGGAATATCGCATTATTACAAAATAACAAAAAATCCTGAGGCTCTGATATTATTGGAGGAAATGTCTGATGTTTTTGACAGAATTGACAAATTCGCCCTGAAAGCTCAAACCCATTGTACATTAACTGCGGGACGTGGATTTATGAGGATGTATGACGTTACGGGTGATGTCGAATACCTGAATAAAGCGCAGCGTATTTTTGATTTGTATGTTACAAAAGGAATGACGTATACATATCAAAATTTCAATTGGTTTAATCGCGGTGATACATGGACGGAACCTTGTGCAATCGTTGATTCGCTGATGCTTGCGATGTTATTGTATAAGGCGATAGGCGACAACAACTATCGGACTTATGCTTCAAGGATTTATTTCAACGGATTTGCCACAATGCAAAGGCCGAATGGCGGTGCAGGTACAGATACGGATGTCAGTGATACGACTGACACTTTAAAGATAGGGCCTGTTTATGAAGCTTATTTTTGTTGCAGTATGAGATTGTCGGAGGGGTTATGGTTTATAAATGAAAACCTTGACAGCTTTTTTGCGGAAACAACAGGATTGCTGACAAAGGATGAATACGGTCGCTATATGGACGGTGACATAGTGTATGCACAAATAAGCGAAGCTGCCGAAAAATATGCCGATGAACCGAAATATACGGATGGATATAAGCTGTTTCCTTTGATAAAGTTCTATAAGCTGGAAGATGAAGAAACTTGCCGTTCAATAGAACAAAAAGTGGTATTTAACTAAATGCGTAAGTTTGAGGTAAATTGTAGCAAGCAAACAGTAAATCCATTATGCGAATTGTGATATTGTGTTGTACAAGATAAGGCGTTAATGAGAGTTTAAAATTTAACATTATTTGAATATATAACAAATTGCACCGAGTATTCTCTGATATACAAAGAATGCTCGGTGCAATTATTGTTCATATTTTGCTTTCTTTTTGCAATCCTTGTTAATGTAATGTGTTTTTTATGGTGATATAATATTCCTTAGATGCAACTGTTATGCAGATTATTTATTAATGCTTTTTTAAGCGGAATATCGGAGGGAAATTATGTCTGTTAAATATATCGGAGATAAAGATTTATTTGTTCTGACATCAAACAATTTGATGTATGCTTTTGAAATCAGCGATGACGGATATCCCGTAAATCTATATTACGGAAGATGCTTAAAAAACTTTTATGATTTGCCTTTAGGTGAAATGTATTTTTTCAGAAACGGTACCGAAGGGCGAATACCCAATGACGGTTTCAGGCGTGAATACACCGCAAACGGCCGCGGAATATACAGCGAAGCGGATATTGAGCCAATATTTGAGGACGGAATAAGGGGCTGTGAGTTGGTTTATAAAGAGCATTTTATAAACGAAAACAGCCTTGAAGTTGTTTTGGAGGACAAGGTTCATAAACTGACCGTAAGCCTTGTTTATGTAACCTATGATGATACGGATATTATAGAAAGATATACCACGGTAAAAAACAACGGAGCGGGCAGTGTTGTGCTGAATAATGCGACCTCAGGGACTTTATATATGGAGGACTTCAATGAGGATTATTATCTTTCAACCATGCCCGGAAATTGGGGCAGTGAATATGCCGTAACAAGGCAGAGGATTAAAAGAGGAAAGTATGTTTTGGAGAGCAGAACAGGTTACTGTAATTCTCAGGTTGCACCATACTTTGCCATAGACAGGGGCGCCGATGAAAATAGCGGCGAGGTGTGGTTTGGCATACTTGAATGGTGCGGAAATCATAAAATCACGGTCGAGCACACAGGATTCGAAACTACAGCAATTACTGCCGGAATAAATAACTATGATTTCAGCGTCAAACTGGAACCGGGTATGGAATTTAAAACCCCGTCATTAAAATTCGGATACACGGAAGCGGGATTTGGCGGCGCATCAAGAATTGTACATAATTATCAAAGGAAGTATATCCTCCCCAAAGCCTACTCGGAAAGCACGATCCCGGTTCTTTATAATGCCTGGGCGGCTTTTGAACTTGATATCAATGAAGAAAAGCTTCTGAGCCTTGCCGATTACGCAAAGAGAATAGGTGCAGAGTTGTTCGTTGTTGATGACGGCTGGTACGGAAAGAGCACAACCGTTGATTGTGACTTAGGGGATTGGGTGGTAAACAAAACAAAATTCCCGAACGGTCTTAAGCCGCTTATACAAAAAGTAAACGACCTCGGTATGAAGTTCGGCTTGTGGATTGAACCCGAAATGGTTGCCAAAACCTCGGAACTGTACAGAGAACATCCGGATTGGATTTTGGGATATGAAAAATATCCGCAATATGAAAACTGGCACGGACGATATGTTTTAAACCTTGCCAAAAAAGAGGTTGCCGATTACATATTTGACGTTATAGACGGTCTGCTTAACGAGTATAACATAGAATATTTAAAATGGGACAGCAACCGCTATATGTGCCAGGTCGGGAATGACGGCACAGCCCCCGAAGAAAGCCAAGAAATTTGGTATCTCTATTTTAAAAATATGTACGGCATATTTGAAAGAATAAACAAAAACCACCCGAATATCATTATTGAAAATTGCGCCTCCGGCGGTTTGCGTGCAAATATGTCGCTTGCTAAGTTTTGTTCGCGAATTAACAGAAGCGACAATCAGGACCCGAGGGACGCCTTGATATTACATCACGGCTTTTCAAAAATAATGAATCCCAAGCTGGCAGGCGGCGGCGGACATATCAGCAGGGTTCCGAACGGAATAAACGGGCGTTGTGCCCCTCTGCGTTACAGAGCGCATATGGGAATGCTTGGCTCGCTTGCGGTTGGATACGATTTGCGTAATGCGTCAGAGGATGAGATAAATCAAATTGCTTTTTATGTTGAACAGTTTAAGCAAATCAGGGAGATTGTTCAATTGGGGGATTTTTACACAATTAAAGCTCCCGAAAGCGGAGATTACTGTGTTTATCAGTATGTTTCCAAGGATAAAAATCGAAGCGTACTATTTGTATTCGGAATAAATCTGTCGTTCAGAAAATTTATTCCGAACATTAAGCCTCTCGGACTTGATGCCGATAAGGTGTACAATATAACTCAGCTTAAATCGGCAGATGAAACAAATGAAATAGAATTGAATGAAATAAAATTAAAAAGTATGAGCGGAGACGGACTTAAAAACATCGGTTTTCGAGTTGGCTTATCCGGTGATTATGACAGTAAAATATTTTTATTAGAAGGAGAGATATAAAGTGAATTATACAAATATTGCATTCACAAAATTAAATACTGCAGAGTTCTTGCCGATGGATGAAATCAGGCTCAAAGAAATGGTTATGGGTGATAATTCGGTTAAGGTTAAAACTGTTGTAAGCACAATAAGTTGCGGCACAGAAAAGGCAAATATAACCGGGGATTTGAATGTAAGCATTTATGAAGAACCGAAGCCCGGAGCGGTTGCCGAATTTCCGAGATTTGCAGGTTATAGCAGTGCCGGTACGGTTGTTGAAGTCGGAAAAAATGTAAAAAGCGTTAAGGTCGGGGACAGAGTTGTGGTTGCACACGGCGGACACAGAAATTATAACGTTGTTGATGAAAGATATGTGGTAAAGATAGAGGATGAAAGAATATCGTTTGCCGAGGCCGCAATGGCGTTTATTGCCGTTTTCCCTCTTGCCGCCGTGAGAAAAACAAGGCTTGAACTCGGTGAATCCGCAATGGTTGTCGGTCTTGGAATTTTAGGACAGCTTGCGGTACAGTTTGCTCACGCGGCAGGTGCGGTTCCGGTAATAGCCGTAGACCCGATAGAGGACAGACGAAATATCGCCCTTAAATTCGGTGCGGATTATGCGTTGGACCCGACAGAGCCTGATTTTGCCGAAAGGGTTAAAGAGCTTACCGGCGGCGGTGTGAATTCCGCAATAGAAGTGACCGGCCTCGGAAAAGGACTTCAGCAAACGCTTGACTGTATGGCGAAGTTCGGCCGCATAGCTTTGCTCGGCTGCACCCGTGATTATAACTTTACCATAGATTATTACAGAAAGGTACACGCCCCCGGGATACAGATTATCGGGGCGCATACAATGGCAAGGCCGCTTTACGAGTCATATCCGGGATACTTCACGGAGCAGGATGATATGAAAGCCGCACTTAAGCTTTGTGCCGCAGGTATGATTAATTTCAAAGGACTTATTGCCGAAACACATTCGCCCAAAGATTGCGGACCGGTTTACACAAGACTTGTAAATGACAGGAATTTCCCCATCGTTGTTCAGTTTGACTGGACATGGGAGTGAGGTGGTACATTTTGAAAAAAATTAAGGTTGTTCAAATAGGTACGGCTCATGACCATGCGAAATTTGTTATGGACAGCATAAAGAAGCAAAGTGATGTATTTGAGCTTGTCGGATACGTAAATCCCGAACCCGACAGTATATGCTTCAATATGTTTAAGGATACATATTCGGAGGTAAAGGTGCTTTCGTTGGAGGAAGCCTTGAATTATCCGGGACTGGATGCCGTTATTGTTGAAAGTGAAGAACATTCTCTGATGAAATATGCCGGTATGGCGATTGAAAAGGGTTTAAATGCACACATTGACAAGCCGGGCGGAGAGGACAACGATGAATTTGCTGAATTGGCAAATTCTGCAAAGGAAAAAGGTCTTGTTTTCAGTATGGGATATATGTACAGATTTAATCCGGCAATAAAGAAGCTGTTTGAAATGGTTGACAACGGCGAACTTGGACAAATACTGTCCGTTGAAGCACAGATGAATTGCCGTCAAAGCGTCGAAAAAAGGAATTGGTTTGATAAGTTCTGCGGCGGAAATATGTTTTTCCTCGGCTGTCATCTCATTGACATTATATACCGCCTGCAAGGTGAACCGGAAAATACATATGCATATAACGTCAGTTCAAATACCGATGGGGTTACGGCACGTGACGAATGTATGTCGGTTTTGAAGTATAAAAACGGTTGTTCGTTTGTTAAAGTATATGCAAATGAATGCGGCGGATTTTTAAGGCGACAGCTTGTGGTTTCGGGGACAAAAGGAACGGTTGAAATCAAACCGATTGAAAGATATGTACCGAATTCCTCGGATATTATGACGGATATGAGGGTTGTACTAACATCGGACGAAGATGAGAACGGCTGGAACGCATACGGCAGGGATATTACCTTCGGTCCGTTTGACAGATACGATGAAATGATGAAAACATTTGCATATACGGTTTCGGGAGAGTATGAGAATAAGTATGATTACGATTATGAAATACGGCTTCATAAACTCCTCGGAAAAATATGCGAGCAATAAAGAGGTTTAAAATGTCTATAGAATATATAAGCGATAAAGAACTTTTTCATATAAAAACAAAGAATTCATCATATATTTTTCGCTTGCGAAAGGGATATGAGTTGGAGCATTTGTATTACGGCGAAAGAATAAACGATACTCGGGGAATAGAGTTTTTATCGGATGATAATTTTTTGGGTGCAACCCTGCACGCAATTGATTCGGAATTCACGGAGGAAAAGCTGTCTACGGACAGAATGCTTCGGGAATACCCGTTTTACGGAAGTGTTGACTTGAGGTGTCCTGCATTCCACGCCGAATACAGAGACGGAAGCAGAGTCACCAAGATGAAATATCTTGGTCATAAAATATTTTCAGGTAAGCCCGAATTAGACGGACTGCCGTCCGTATATGCGAAATCGGACGAAGCCCAAACCCTCGAAATTACAATGGCGGACAGCTTTACCGGACTAAACTTGATATACAGGTATTCGGCATTTGAGGAGCTTGATGTTATTACACGAAGTGTAACAGCCGTAAATACAGGTAATTCGGAAATAACGCTGGATAAAATAATGAGTTGCAGCGTCGACTTTGACAATTCCGATTTTGATTTTGTTCATCTGCACGGCGAGGCGTGGCGGGAGTGCGAAATCGAGCGCAAGCCGCTTGTAAACGGTGAAGTCAGGATAAGTTCCGCACGGGGTGCAAGTTCACATTTGCACAGTCCGTTTTTTGCATTGGCAAATAAAAATACAACTGAATTTGAGGGAGAGGTTTTTGCCTTCAGCCTTGTCTACAGCGGTAATTTTGAGCTTGGTGCGGAGGTGGATTCGCTTAAGAATACCAGGGCGTATATGGGGATAAACTCATTTGACTTTAAGTGGTTGTTGGAAAGCGGTCAAAGCTTTACAACGCCCGAAGCGGTTATGGTTCATTCAAGCAACGGCTTTGGTGAGATGTCGAGAACCTTCCATAATTTGTATCGGAATAATCTTGCGAGAGGCAAGTATCAAAATGCAGTCCGACCGATTTTGATAAATAATTGGGAGGCAACGTATTTTGATTTTAATGAGGAGAAAATTCTGAATTTGGCATCAAAGGCAAAGGAACTCGGCATTGAACTTTTGGTTCTCGATGACGGATGGTTCGGGAAACGGAATGACGATACATTATCTTTGGGCGATTGGTATACCAATACGGATAAGTTGCCCGAGGGAATAGCTTCGCTTGCGAAAAAGGTAACGGAAATCGGAATTAAATTCGGTCTGTGGTTTGAACCCGAAATGGTTTCGCCGAACAGTGAACTGTACCGTAAGCACCCTGATTGGTGCATACATATAGAGGTCAGAGAAAAATCCCTGGGCAGAAATCAGCTTGTTTTGGACTTGTCAAGGAAAGAGGTCTGCGATTATATTGTGTCCTCCGTTTCGGATATTTTAAGCTGCGGAAATATTTCATATATAAAATGGGATATGAACAGAAACTTTACCGAGATTGGCTCATCGGCACTGCCGCCGAAACGTCAAAGCGAGGTGGCTCACAGATACATACTCGGACTGTACAACGTTCTTGAACGTATAAAAACCGCCTTTCCCGATGTGCTTATGGAGGGCTGTGCAAGCGGCGGAGGAAGATTTGACGCGGGAATGATGTATTACTTCAATCAGTTTTGGACAAGCGACAATACAGACGCCATCGACAGACTTAAAATCCAGTACGGAACAAGTATGGTTATGCCGAGTATGTTTATGGGCGCCCATGTTTCCGCTGTGCCCAATCACCAAACGGGGCGTACAATTCCTCTTGAAACAAGAGGGCTTTGCGCAATGTGCGGACAGTTCGGATATGAACTTGATATTACTCAAATTTCAGATGATGAGGCGGATGAAATCAAAAATCAGATTGAATTATATAAAAATATACGCGAGGTCATACAGTTTGGTGATTTGTATAGACTGAAATCACCATTTGACGGAGAAAAAACCTTCTTTGAGTTTGTGTCAAAGGATAAAGCAAGGGTATGCCTGTTTTACTTTACACATTCTTGTGCGGTGCAGTGTAATACCGAAAAAATTAAACTCAAAGGACTTAAACCCGATAGTGCTTATAAATGTAATAAACAAATTTATTCCGCTGAATTTCTTGAAAGGTTCGGTTTTGATACAGAAAATCTGCAGGATAATTCCGGCAAAGTATATCTGTTTGAAATTCAATAAAATTAAAGGAGCGAAATCAAAATGAAAGCAATACTTGTAAATGATGACAGAAGTTTAAGATGGGACAATGTTCCAAACCCCGAAATTAAGAGCGAAGAAGTGCTTGTTGAAATTCACGCTGCTGCTCTTAATCGTGCTGATTTGATGCAAAGAGAGGGAGATTATCCGCCCCCTCCGGGATGCCCGGAATGGATGGGACTTGAAATTGCAGGTGTAATCGTAGAGATGGGCGATGAAGCAAAGGCTAAGTCAAATTGGAAAATCGGAGATAAGGTTTGCGCACTGCTTGGCGGCGGCGGATATGCAGAATACGTGGCTGTTAAGTACGATATGCTTATGCCGGTTCCGAATAATTGCACAATGGTTGAAGCTGCAGCTATTCCCGAAGCCTTTGCTACGGCATATCTCAATTTGTTTTACGAAGGCGGAATAAAAGAAGGCAACACACTCTTGATGAATGCAGGTGCGTCAGGACTTGCAAGTGTTATTATACCTATGGCAAAAGCATTCGGGGTGAGGGTTATAACAACAGTTTTAACAGATGAAATAGCAGAGTCCATAAAGCATTTAAATGCAGACAGGGTTGTAGTAACAACTAAAGAAGATATTTCAGAAGTGCTCAAAGAAGAACTTGAAAACGGTCACGGAGTGGATGTTGCAATTGATTGCCTCGGCGGTGAGATTATGGGCAAGTGCATACACTACCTCACTCATGGCGCAAGATGGATAATGATTGCAGCGCTTGCGGGACAGAAAACAGAGATTGACCTCAAAAACATTTATGTGAGAAACGTAAGAATTATCGGAAGCACACTTCGTTCAAGAACACCCGAGGTAAAAGCTCAGATACTTGCCGAGCTTGTTAAGAATGTTTTCCCGAAAATCGAAAGCGGTGAGGTTAAGCCGACAATATACAAGACCTTGCCGATAACCGACGCAGAGGCGGCACATGATATTCTCTACAGAGGAGAAAATGTCGGAAAGGTAGTCTTGACGGTAAAATAACAATTGGTGTAAAAGGGAGAATTTAAATGAATTTTACAAGATTAAGTAATTATTTGGATAAATCGGTAGATGAATACAAAATCCCGGGTGTTGACTGTGCCGTGTATAAAGAGCATGAATTAGTGTTCAGATATTTTACGGGTAAAAGTGATATTGAAAATAATAAGCCGATTAACGGAGATGAGCTGTATATTATTTTTTCGATGACTAAAATGCTCACCTGCACCTGTGCTTTGCAGCTGCTTGAACAAGGTAAATTTGTACTTAGTGATCCGATTTCGGAATATATTCCCGAATTCTCAAAGATGAAAATTGCGGCGTCAGAGCAAATTGATGATAAAGCATCAGCGATTACAACAGGAAGAGATTCGGGTAAATACAGAAAAATCGATGAATTCGGATATGCGAAAAATCAGATTACATTTAGGGATTTATTTACAATGAGCGCAGGTTTTGATTATAATCTGAATGCAGATTGTATTAAAGAAGCAATAGCTTCAGGAAAGAAATCAACTGTTGAAATTGTAAAATCACTTTCACAATCGATTCTTCATTTTGAACCCGGTACAAGGTTCCAATACAGCTTATGCCATGATATGCTCGGTGCATTGGTTGAAATTATTTCCGGCAAGAAATTCGGAGATTATATGCAAGAAAATATTTTTGAGCCGCTTGGTATGAAGAATACATTTTTCGGTGTTCCCAAAGATGAAGACAGGCTTGCAAAAATGGCGAAGAGATACGCATTTGATGAAAACGGAAATCCTAAACTTTTGCCGCTTGAATGTGTTTATAACTTTACCGACGAGTACCAAAGCGGCGGCGCGGGACTGATTTCAAGCACAGATGATTACGCCCTATTTCTTGATGCAATTGCAAACGGCGGCGTTGGAAAAAGCGGGAATCGCATTTTGTCGCCGGCTGCAATAGAATTGATGCGTACAAATCATCTGACCGGCAGAGCACTTGAGGATTTTTATAATCTGAGAATGGGTTACGGATACGGCTTGGGAGTCAGAACACATCTTGACAGGAGTCAAAGCGGTTCTATGAGTTCAATCGGCGAATTTGGCTGGGACGGTGCTGCAGGAGCATATTCTCTTGTTGATTCTGAGAAAAAGATGTCATTAACATATTTTCAGCAAATTCACGCCAGCGGAGAAAAATGGCATGATGAATTAAAAAATGTTTTTTACTCTTGCTTGGATTGATTGAGAGTAAATTAAAAAGGAATACATATTATATCCGAAAATTCAAAATGGATAACCGGAAATAAAGATACAAAAACAAATGAAATTTCGGATGCAGTACAGGGAAAAATCCGATAATAATAATAATAATAATAATAATAATAATAATAATAATAATAATGCGGCGAAAAAAGCCATTATTGTTCATAATTTGGCGATATAGGAAATCTTTGTGTATAGACTTTTAGATAATCGAGTGATATAATTAAGTAAAAATATATACAAAATTAGGAGCAGATGACTATAAATATGAAAATTTCCTGTGAAAATATACCAAATATTCCGTGGTAAGAAAGCCGACGGACAACAAATCGCGAAATTTTACACTATGATGTTACGATGCCGTTGAATGAATAAATAAATGCAGTTTTGAAAGTGGGTAAATCGTAAAAGCGATGAGCGTTACACCGATACTTATGCTTACGGCATCAATGCTCGGATGTGTAGGGACTAAGGCCGATTATGGCGATGGATGGGATACCTGTACCCGTTACTGACGCACTGGAGATCTTAAACTTAAATTGAACACCAAAGGAGCGAGGAAAATAAAAATGATTTTTACACCTAAACACAAAAAGCTAACCGAGGATCTTATTGAATACACACGGTCTCGGATATACAAAAAAATATCAGACGTTCCGTTTACGGGGTTTGTGACCCGTGAGCGTCTTTCTCTCGATGAGGCGAAGGCACGTCCCGCTGTGCTTATGGAGCCCGGCACAAAATGGGGTAAAAAGTGGGAATATGCCTGGCTCTTCGCCGAGGTGAAAATCTCCGATGAGCTTGACGGAAAGCGTGTTGTATTCAAAGCCCCCTTGGGCGAGGGTATAGTATTTGTGAACGGAATGGTCTTCGGTGCCCTTGATAAAGAGCACAAGGAAATCACATTGACCCAAAATGCAAAACTCGGTGAGAAGTTTGACATTGCCTTTGAGGTATATGCGGGGCATGGACCCGAGGATCTTATTTTCACGGCATTGCCCGGGACAGAATGCGGTGAGTTTTCCGAAGACATCCTGCAAAAGGTTATTGAAAACGGAGAGATAGGTACGTTTTCGGACGAGGTGTTTATGTTCCTTATGGATATAAACACACTTTTCATCCTTCAGCAGAAGCTGGATACAAAAAGCCTCAGATACAAAATGCTTTCAAAATGTGTAAAGTCGGTTTGTGCTGCGGTTGACGTTGAATCCAATGATGAAGGGTTTATAAAACAAATCACCCGTGCTCGCGAGATTATGAAGCCGTATCTCGAATGTAAAAACGGCTCTACAGCTTCGACCTTCTTCGTGGTGGGACATTCACATCTTGATCTTGAATGGACGTGGGCGCTAAACGAGACCCGAAGAAAAACGGCAAGAACTCTCGGAAACCAACTTAAAATTATCGAGGAATATCCCGAATACAGATATGTACAAAGCCAGCCATGGATTTTCGAGACCGTAAAAAATGAATATCCCGAGCTTTATTCCGAAGTGAAGAAGGCGATTGCCGACGGGAAGATCATTCCCGAGGGCGGAACGTGGGTCGAGATGGACTCGAATTTGCCGTCCGGCGAAAGTATAATAAGACAGTTTATCCTTGGAAAGAAATTTGTCAGGGACGAATTTGAAAAAGAGTGCAGGGTTTTGTGGCTGCCGGACGTATTCGGCATAAGTGCCGCATTGCCCCAGATAATGAAAGGCTGCGGAACCGACTTTATTTATAATGCGAAGATGAGTTGGTCGTATGACAACAAAGTTCCTCTCCCAACGGGGACATACAAATGGCGGGGCATCGACGGAACCGAGGTTGTCCTTTACAGCAACCCGGGCTATGCCTCAACAATGCGACCCGACCAGAATATCGACATATTTGAAAATACGGGGAATATCGAAAATGTTCCCGACGCAATGGTTGCCTTTGGCCACGGCGACGGCGGCGGCGGTGCCACCCGTGAGCATCTTGAGCTTGCAATACGTCAAAGAGACCTTGAAGGTACGCCTAAAATAAAAATGTCGACACCCGGCGAGTTTTTCGATAATGTTTCCGAAAAATATGACGTTTTAAAGGTCTTTGACGGTGAACTTTGGTACGCCGAACACAAGGGTTCGTACACCACCCAAGCAAAGACGAAAAAGCTTAATCGAAAAAGCGAGATTTCTCTCCGTGAAGCCGAATTCTGGACGGCTCTTTCGGGTTTGGATGAAAATACTGCGTTTGAAAGCCTTTGGAAGGAGGTTCTTTTCAATCAGTTTCACGATATACTTCCGGGTACCGCTGTCGAACGTGTATACGAGCGTGCGGAAAAATCGTATGAGGATGTAATCCGAAAGTCCGGGGAAATATGCCGAAGGGCACAAAGTTCGTTTGTTGACTCTTGCGGCGATGCTTTGACCGTGTTTAATTCCCTTCCCTGGCGTCGGACAGTGGAGATTTGTCTGCCCGATGGTTTTTGCGGCATCGGAACTGCTGATGGCGAAAGATGCCATACATACATTTCGGAAGGAAAAATCTACGCAGATGTTTCGGTGGAGGGGTGCGGAATAAAAAGCTTTTGTCTTTTTAAAGACGGCACGCCGGAGACCGAGACTGCGGACGGTGATCTTGTTCTCGAAAATGAATTTTTAAGAGCTGAGTTCAAAGAAGACGGAACACTTACGAGCCTGAGAGATAAAAACGGAACCGAATATATCTCGTCTCCGTCAAATAAATTCAGAATGTACAAAAATCTCCCGGCACATTTTGACGCATGGGATATTGATGCCGATTACCGCGACCGCGAGGTGGAGATTGAAGGTGAAACCACAACTCGGATTGTTTCGCGGACAAAATCAAAGACGATTCTTCTCGTAAAAAAAGAGATGCAAAATTCAACTCTTGAACAAAGGGTAATACTTAAATCCGACAGTCCGAGACTTGACTTTGAAACAACGGTGGAATGGAACGAAACCCACAAGCTTCTTAAGGTGGACTTTGATACCAATATAAATACCCGCGAGCTTTTATCCGAAATTCAGTTCGGTCACATAAAACGCCCTGTCACGGAAAACCTGCCGACTGACAAGGTCTTTTATGAAACATTTCAGCACAAGTGGTCGGCGCTCGCCGAGGGTGGAAGGTGTTTCGCCGTTCTTAATGACAGCAAATACGGAGTATCTGCCTCAAGCGGAAAAATAAGCCTTACACTTCTTACATCGTCGATGGCACCTATGCGGAACGCCGACAAGGGACACCACACATTTACCTATTCGATTTGTCCCGCCAATGTTTCCTTAGAAAACTCGGACATTGTCCGTGAGGCATATTTTCTCAATTGCCCCGCCGGTGTGGTGCCGGGGTATACCGAGCCAAAGACGCTCTTTACCGTTTCGGACAAAAATGTTGTCCTTGAAACGGTGAAATCCGCCGAGAACGGAAGCGGAGATATTATCGTGCGGCTTTATGACTCTGTAAACAAGCGGACAAAATGCACTCTTGATTGCGGATTTGATATTTCCGAGGCTTATGTTACGAATATGCTTGAGGAAAATCAAAACTCTGCGGAGGTATGCGGAAATTCAATAACAATGGATATACCGCCTTTCGGGATTTTGACATTGCGGATAAAAATAAAAAAATAACCATAGTTTTATCACGAGCTTGTGTTTATTATAAAATTTACTGTAAGACATACAAAAGTGTTTGACAATATAATTAAGGAAGGAAAAGAAAAATGAAATGGATTGATGAAGCGATATTTTATCAGGTATATCCCCAAAGCTTCAAGGACAGCAATGGTGACGGAATCGGCGATTTCGGCGGAATTGTTTCAAAGCTTGATTACATAAGGAATACCGGGTTTAATGCAATATGGATAAATCCCTGTTTTGAATCTCCGTTTCTTGATGCGGGATATGACATAACGGATTATTATAAGACGGCTGAAAGATACGGAACAATCAATGACCTTCGGGGGCTTTTCGATGAGGTGCACAAAAGGGATATGCATGTGATACTTGACCTTGTGCCGGGACATACCTCATATCTCCATCCGTGGTTCTTGAAGTCTATGAGCCGGGATAAAAACGATTGCACCGACCGCTATGTGTGGACAGATTATGTCGGACGGGATGTGGAAAATGTCACCGGGGTTACGGGGTGGCTTCGTGGTATTTCGGATCGGAACGGTGCCTGTGCGGTGAATTACAAGGCGTGCCAGCCGGCACTGAATTTCGGTTTTGGAAAAGTCACCGATGAATACGGATGGCAGCAATCACCCGCGGATGCGGGGCCGAGAGCCAATATAGAAGAGATGAAAAAAATAATGAGCTTTTGGCTTGATTTGGGATGTGACGGATTCAGAGTTGATATGGCGGGCTCTTTGGTGAAAAATGATGACGAGCAGTATGAAACCATAAAAATCTGGGATGAAATCAATGGATACATTCACGAAAAATATCCGGAAGCGGTAACAATTTCCGAGTGGGGAGAGCCGAGTCGGGCGCTTCGCGGGGGCTTTGATGCGGATTTTCTTTTGAGCTTCGGACCATCACATTATATGGACCTTTTCAGAAACGACAATATGCTTGATTTCAAAAGCGGAACTCATTTCTTTTCAAAACGCGGAAAAGGAGATTTGACAAATTTCAAAGCCGCGTACGAAGGATTTTATGAGCAGGCAAAGAAGGGCGGAATGATTTGTATTCCGTCGGGAAATCACGATATTCCTCGGATGGCGCCTCAAATGGACGAGGATGAAATAAAGCTTGCATTTGTGTTTTTGATGACATTTGCCGGGGCACCGTTTGTATATTACGGCGATGAAATCGGTATGCGGTACATAGAGAAGCTTCCCTCGGTCGAGGGTGGGTATCACCGAACGGGGGCGCGCACACCTATGCAATGGGACAAAAGCAAAAACTGCGGCTTCTCGGACGGAAAGAGCGAAAACCTCTACCTTCCTGTCGACCCGGACGAAAATCGGCCGGATGTGGCGAGTCAGATAGAGGATAATACTTCAATTTACAACACGGTACGAAAGCTGATAAAATTGAGGAAGCAATATAAATGTCTTGGGAACAAAGGTGATTTGAAGTTTCTTGAAGTATCCGCAGAGAGTTATCCTTTGGTATATGAGCGGTCGTATGGCGGCGAAAGTATGGTGGTCATCATAAACCCGTGCGAAAGATGCGTGGAATGTGACCTCGGGGATATTGGTGAGATTATTTATCAAATCGGCGGCGAGCCTCGGACAGAGGCAGAAAAAATCAAGGTTATGCCTTGTTCGGCATTTATTGCGAAATATAAAAACAAAGCTGTCTAAGAAATAAAAAAACGGAAATGAAAAGTGTTATTTTAAAAGCCTTGATTTGTCAAAAAGTTACAACTTTTTTGAATTAGGAAAACATTGTTCATTTTTATGGTGAAATAAGAAACCATACTGCGTAGACAATATCAACAATATATGCTAATATATTGATATAAATAATAAACATAAATAATAAATTTATAAATCACGAAAGGGGGAAATTACTTGCGCGTAAGAAAAATATTGGCGTTTTGTCTGTGTGTAAATATGTTAGTGTCATTGTTTTCGGGGATGGAGTGCTTTGCCGATGAAATTGGATTGGTTTGCAAAGCGGAGGTTGCTCCGTTTGCCATTTTTGAACGCAGTGAGGGTGTTAACTACGAGGTAAGCGTGAATGACGGAACCTATACGGTTACGGACTATTTTGAAACTACTGTAAGAAGCGGGGACTTTAGCGGCGGAAATATACATATAGAGGGCTTACCTCTCGGCAGATTTATATTATCTGTAACCTCCGATACTAATACAATATCAAGCCCGTTTGCTGTTGTCCCGGACATAGAGGAGAGACGCGACAGCTCAGAGTGTGACTTTTCCTTTTCCGCAATGGCATCGCATAACTACAGCAGTGGAGATGCGGAAGCGGCATATGCAAAAACGGTGAAGCTTGCGGGCGTATCGTATGTCAGAGAATTCTGCAACGGTGACGAAATAAAGGATGAAAGTTCTCAAGGCGGAAGACGCTACAGAATTTTGCTTGATGAGTATGCGAAAAATGATATTCGGGTTATGCTGATGATGCAGAGGTTTCCGGGCGGAGACAAGGATACGCGCATGGGTTATGAGGACGGTCATTGGCTCACAAGGGATATGAAAAAGTTATACGATAATATTGTATACCTGTTCCGTCAGCACCGAGGTCTGATTGATGCGTTTGAAATCGAAAACGAGATTGACGTTTGGGGTGCGGGGCATTATGACGGACCCGACCTGTATGCGGCTTTTCTGAAAACGGCAGCCATTGCCGCCGACAGCTGCGACGAGGATGTACTGATATCTACGGCAGGGTTTTCCGCAAAAAGCGCGCCGATTAACAGCGGATATATCAACAGGGTACTCAGCAACGGAACGGCGGAATATTTTGACATTTATGACCTTCATCATTACCAGGGTCAGCAGGGGGATTTGAAAATCAGTGTGTATCCCTCCGAACTGGACGATTACTTACCGCATACGTTGGAAAACGGGATAACCTCAAAGAAGCTTTGGCTCAGTGAGTACGGACTTGCACTTAAGTATGCCGACGGCGGCTATGCCCTGTCGGAAGAACAGCAGAAGCTTCAGGCGCGGACGGCACCGACTGCTTTTGTACAGGCACAGTCCGCGGGCGTGGATAAAACGTTTTGGTTTATGCACGGATATATGCGCGAGAAGCAGACAGACGGCACTTATAATGCATACGGTACCCTGGATAAGAACGACTGCCCGGAGATGGTTTACAGTTCCATATCCGCTTTGACGAATGCACTGGGAAATTCCGAATATAAAGGTATATTTACGGTTTCGGGAGACAATGTTAATGCACATTACTATGCAGACGGAAAAACGCAGATAGGTTGCCTTTGGGCGGAAGATGAAGAATATGTAAGCTTTGCTGTAAATCCCGGGAATATTACCCTCACAGACATAATGGGTAATGAGACACAAATCACCCCGGAGAACGGTTTTGTAACGCTTAAAGTTGGGCCGGATATACAGTATGTAAGAGCTGAAAACGGCTTTGCGTCGAGTTACATTAGTGAGAAGGTTAAATATGACAAAGCTTATAAGCGGAGCAAACTGACCAATGCGCAGAAGGTGGTTATGCTTCCGATGTTTGATGAAAGCACAAAGGAAGTTGCAGTCGGAACCAACGGCGATACGAGGAATGCACAGAAGCACGGATATATGCTTTCTACAAGTACCGATAACATTGTTGGATTGAGAATTTATAATTTTAATAAGGAAAGCATAAGCGGAACGGTGACGGCAGTCCCGTCCGACGGCTGGAAGGTGACCGGTGCGGCTGCACAAAGCGTGGCGCTGGAACCTATGGAATGCAAGGAGATTACCTTTACGGTGCTAAAAGATGGAACAACAAATGAAAAACAATGCGTACCTCTTATGTTTGAAGGCGAATTCGGAGGGGAGAAAGCCTCGCCCGCAGTAAGCTACATCAGAACGACCCTCGTAACAAACAACATATACAATGCGGATTTGAGCCTGAGCAATGTTTCTTATGACGGAACGGCAATTCGGGCTGAGTTTTCGGGAGATGCAAAGGTGGCTAAGCTTTTGGTGAACGGTAAAACATATGACGCAGATATTGAAGGTAATGCCGCTGTGGTTGAACTTCCGTTGACGGACGGCACCTACAGCGTGGGGGTAAGCCTGTTTGATAAATTCAATACAGCGAAATATGAATCAAGCACCGTTACAGTCACAGGTCAAAGTGCTGACGGATGGATAGTTACTTATGATGCCAACGGCGGCGGTGCAGCCCCCGCACCTCAAATGGCGGGCGCTGATGAAAGCATAACGTTGTCCGATGAGAGACCGTATAAGACAGGTGCCGTATTTATGGGTTGGTCAGAGGAGAAAGTCTCCGATGTTGCCCGGTATAATCCGGGAGATACGGTTGAATTTAATGCGGATACAACGTTGTATGCCGTATGGGAAAGCGGAGAAGAGCCCGCAAGGGTGGATTTTGCACGCCGTACCTCGGGAAAGGCAATGATAAACGGCTTTGTTGACGAAGCCTACGGCGGAGAAAATGTAACGTTTGTGGTTTTCAAAGCTTCGGCAACGCCGGAGAGTATTACCGCCTCCGATATTGTCAATATCGGTGAGACAAAAATTGATTACGACGGACGGTATGTGATTGAATTTGATGCCGAACGTGCGGAGGACTACAGATATGTATTGAACGCCGGCGGGAAAGTGGTTGATTCTTATATAGAAGAAACAACTATGGTATATGACTGGATGGACAATAAGATAACAATTCGGGAGAAAGACGGTGCTGTGCTTGTGTCTGTGACAACCGAAAAATATATTGACGACAGTACCCCCGCAACGTTTATCACGGCTATGTATAATACGGAAGGAAGTCTTGCGGACGTTCGCTTTGTCAACGCAGACATCGAAAGGGGCACAAGCCGAATGGGCTTCACATATAAAGTGCCTTCGGACGCTGCAGTAACAAAAGTATTTTTGTGGTGTGCAGACGGGAATATAATCCCCATTTGTTCGCCGGGAATATACGCAGGTGAAGCTGCGGGCGGTTCGGAGACCTTCGGCGAATAATCCGCTTACGGTGTAATTTAGGGCAAAGACCTATGATTTTTAAAGGGAAAAATAAAAATTTAAATAAAAGTTTAAAAGAAAAAAAGAGAGAAAATACAGAACGCTTTTTCGATATGCATGGATCTGACCGGGGACAGCAAGGCGTTGAAATTTGATACCGAAACAGATTGGCAGAAAACGCACTGCTGCTGAAGGTTGATTTTAACATAAATTTTCGTATAAGCGCCCTTATGTTTGAAATACAGCTTGGGTATATCCGATGTCCAAATCACAGAAGTATTTTTCAGGATATTGCACAGTGCAAAAAGGTTCAGCATAAGTGATTCGCGCCGGTGGAAGGGGGGATATAACCGTAAGACTGTTTCCGTAACGGAGCTGAAGCTTGCAGCGTTTGAGAGTGTGACAGCAAGAATTCACAGGTTTAAGGATTCAGATGTCACGCTCAAAGAAAGGAGGTCGGTTCTGGAAATCATGGGTGCATCTGCGGACGCGGCGGCCGCCGAAGCTGCAGGGGCGCTCAGTGCAGCGTAATACTTTTACAGAAAAAATAAAATAAATAATTTATAATTAAAATGGAGGTAAGAAAAATGAAAAAACTAAGCTTTATTCTTTCAACGGTTATGTTGTTGTCAACGGCTTTGCCAATGAGCGGATTTGCTGCAGCCGATGACCCTGCCACCCTGCTGTCTATGAAGAGATCTCAGAACGAGTGGTTCTATGAGGACTTTTCAAAGTTTGCTGATTATACTTCATTGAAACCGTACTCGAAAAACGGTGGTATAGGATATATATCAACAAATGCGACAACAGATACCGTGGAAAAAGCGGAGACCAATGGAGACACTGCGGTGAAAGTGAAGGGCGGAACGACGGCGGTAAGCGTTAAAGGCCCCAGCGGCGACAACAGAACCGGGGAAAATGATGTGTACAACACACGCACATTCAACGTGAGTACAGCCGCTTTTGAAGATGCAGGCAAAGCGTTGGTGTTAAGCTACGATGTGTATATCCCGAAACTGAACCTGTCCAGACAAAGTAACAATACCTTCAGCGGAGATAGCGAGATAAGAATAGAATCTAAGATTGGACGCACGGGTTGGGGAGATATGAGTCACCTGGAATGGCTGACGAAAAGCGGAGGAATTATGGTGCATTGGTCACAAGGACCGCAGATGTTTGCGTACAACGGAGAATTCACCATAAACGGAACTGACCACCTTGGTAGCTTTAGTAAAACAGTTAATACGTCTGACGGACTGCCCACGGAAGCGGGATGGTACACGCTCCAGACGGTGCTGACCTATGACGCTGCCACCAAAAGCTACACTTCCTATACTTTGATGGACGGAAAACCCATCTGTGACACAGACGGCACAGTGGCTAAAACGGTTGTGACCCTTTCAGATGATTACCTGACAAAGATACGCGGAAAAGGAACGATTGCGTTTCAAATTGACATAAGAAGCGGACTGAACGGCACGACGTCGGGCGATTCGGTGCTCCTCGATAACGTGGCTATGTATTTGTGCGACGCCGCACAGCCGGGACAGGGAACCGTGAGCGGCAAAACCATTACAATACCTTTCACAAACGGAATGACCTTTAATAATTCGACAACGTTACCGTCAGGCCTCACAACGCCGGAAGCTGTGGCAAAAGGTTACCTCGATGTGACCACCGCCAAGAATGCGTCGGTTAAACTGAACGGCAGTACGGTAGTGGGAACAACTGCGACTGCATCAGATAACGAATTGACAATAACCCTTCCCGCTTACGTAGGCGAAGGAGATAAGGTTACCGTTGATCTTGCAGGTGTTAAGGACATCGCAGGAAATCAGGTAGGCACAAGCGATTCTGAATACACAATAGAAGGTGTTAGAGGAACAACGGATAACGCATACTATTTCGAGGATTTTGAAGGTGCAACAAGCAATTTGACAGAGGTAGGCTACAATCCGGGAGCTATCAGCGATACCAACACAAGAAAATGCTTTGAGCTTACCACCACAACAGCTAAGGGTAAAGGTATGGCACATAACGCGGGTCATATGGACGCACCCACAGGCGACAATAAGTTTATGATGAACAGTGCGTACTTTGAAAATGCCGGTAAGGAGCTTGAGTACGGCTGTGAGATATTTATCCCCGATACTATGAAGAATGGTCAAGCCATATACCTCGTCCTTGCGGATGAGAAAGGAAATACCATCCAGTACATTTCCGACCTTCCCTCACTGGCCTATGCAAATGAGAAACCGAGATTTTTATCGGTAAACGGTGATTCTCTGGCAAGCGATGCAACGTATGACGCGACTAATAACCCGAACGGTACGAGATTAATGTACGCCGCACCTCAGAAGATCGGTATAGATCAGAGTAAAGATTTAGCAGTGACGCCGTATGAGGTACCGACAGGCGGTCATTGGGTAAAACTTAAGTCTAAGGTGACCTATATTGCAGGCACTGATGGCAACAACGGTTACTACCTGACAAAGCATTACATCAATGGCGAAGTGGTACGGAACGCATACGGTTCTCCTGCAATATACAAGGTTGAAGCGTTGGAGGCGCCTCGCACCGGTAACCGCTGTTTGCAGCTTTCGTATTGGGGTGGTAACGCGTCTAATACAGACGACTCCAATAGGATAGTGATAGACAATGTTTACATCAAAACGGTAGATCGTGAGGACGGAGAGCTTACTGTATTTGATTTTAAGACCGATACAGATGCAAAAACCGCAACGATTGTGTACAACAACCTTTCGGATGATGAGCAATCCTATCGCTTTATCTTAGGGGGTTACGGAGCTGACGGTGCGTTGGTTGACGTTGCCGTTTCCGCCGCCGATGCAAAACTTGCACCGCATTCAACGGGCGAAATTATAATCACGCTCGATACGGAAAAGGACATAGAGACTCTTAAGCCCTTCCTCTGGAAAGACTTTGCAACCTGTGTACCCATAAGATAGTTTAACTTGATGGGTGGGGAATTGGATATATTCCAATCCCCCACCCGGGCGGTTTAACGTGTTATCTCGCAGAGGATTTTTTTGCGGGATTCTCTGCGTGATAACACCAATACTAAACGTAAATAATTAAAAACGTAAATAAATAAATTCAACATATATAAAACATTTGAGGAGAGGTGGCATTATGAAACTTAACTTTCGGTTACTGAAATGCATTTTATGCGAGCTGTTGAGTATTTTCCTGTTTGCGAACACCGTTACGTTTGCGGACAGCGGAGCAGCAAGTGTCGACACACAAGGCAGCGGAGAAGAAGTCGTTGCGTATGTGAATTTCGGCACGGAGGTAGAAAGCTCCGGAATGACAGCGTTTATGGGTGAAAAACCGGACGTGTCAATTGTGAACAAATTAGGCAGAGAGGGTTGGTCCTTAGACCCGAAGAAGATGCAGGAGAACGCATATATTTATTTTGATGTGGACGACAAAATAGCCAAGGATTTGGACGACGGTTCAAGCTATCGTGTTGAGGTGGATTATTTTGACGAGTATAAGGGCAGTATTGTTTTGGGGTACGACCACGTTGTGTATACAAAGATGTCCGACAAGCTCAGCTTAACCGAAGTCGGGGCGCCCAAATACGCTAATGCACTCAAGGAGCTTGAAATCGTTGATTTTACGGGAACCAATCTGTGGTCAACCTACAGCTGGTTTATGGAAAATCCGGCGATGGATAACAACCTTGGAAACGGCGCGGATTTCAGGGTCGGCGTGTACGGAAGCTCGATGGGATATTCCAGAGGAGAGAATCCGGTTGTTATCGGTGCGGTCAGACTGATTAAGACCGGCACAAGAAGCCTTTTGGACATCAAAGTGAGCACCGACAAGCTTGGTAATAACTTCTTTGAAGGGGACCGGGTGAAGCTTAAAACAAGCTTTGACAACACGGCTTATTTTTATCAGAGCAATACGATAGGAGAGTACGAAGCTGACATAAAATACACCGTGTTTGACGAATACGGAAACGTATATGATGTCAAAACCGATATGGCGGAAATACGGCCGTCAAAAATAGAGGAAAAAGAAGTTACCTTTGATATTGATCGTTTCGGGCTGTATACCATACAGGTTGAAGCGATGAATGAAAGCCTGGGATTATACAGCAGGGAAAGAAGTGTTTTTTCCTACGTAAGGTATGCCGGCGATAAACAAAACTACAAGCACGGAATCGGTACATCTGCGGCCACATATGACTCCGAGACAAACATCGGGGACGCTGAACTTTTGAAGAATGCCGGCTTCGGCCTTAACAGAGTGCACAATTCCATATGGGGTGAAATACACGGCAGTATAAAGGATAAGCGGAACATCACCAATATGACGTGGTACAGACAAACATCTGCGGACAGTATGAAGGCTTATGTAGATAACGGTATGAAGCTTCTTTCATACCACGACTGTTTCAGGGACGATATCCTTTTCGGACCGGGGGAAGAAGAAAAGCTGCCGTATACGGATGCGGGGCGGGAAACCTACGTTGAAATGGTAAAAAACCTTTTAAATTTGTATGGGGATTCATGTCAGGAAATAGAGATATGGAACGAGTGGAACGGACACATATTTACATGGAAAAACGCCACCGCCGAGGATTATGCGGAGCTTTGTAAATACGCATATCCGCGTATCAAGGAGGCATACCCCGACGTAACTATTGCCGGCATGGTGCCGTCAAACGTGAATCCGGGCACAGAGGGAGAAGAGTTCTTTGAAAAAGCTCTGGCTGCAGGTGCCGCAGAGGGGTTGGATGTGATAACCATTCATAGTTACGGAACCGGCGGACGCTTAAGCCCTGTTGTAGACTACGTTAAGCGCCCCGCATTGCTTTCGACCATTGATTTGATAAACAAGTACGGTGCAGGGGACAAAGAGCTTTGGATCACGGAAACCGGATACAGCAGCCATAATGCAACGGACAGTGAGTACGAACAAGGCTGGTACGTTGTTCAGAGTTATATTATCTATCAGGAGGATAACATCGTTGACAGAACGTACAGCTTTTCCGCACAAGACAGATTGCAAGGTGATACAAGAACCGAGAAGGAGTCGAACTTCGGTATACTTGAGGGTGGTCAGCCGTCAACCATTGAGGAACCCGATGTTTTCAGGTCTGCAAAGCCTGCATATCTGGGTTGCGCCAATTTAAACGCATTATTATACGACGCCGAGCATGTAAAGATATTGGATTTCAGTGACAATTCAAAGGGATATCTGTTCAGAAAAACAACGGAGAATAAGGACCTTTTGACATTGTTCTCCGCCTTGCCGCAGGACAGTGTGACCGTTGACTTGGGTACTGACAGGGTTACGGTATATGACTTCTACGGAAACAGCTTCGAGCAGGTATCTGAGGACGGCAAGTTTACGTTTACCATAGATGACGCGGTACTGTACGTGGAAGGAAACTTCGGCAGATGTGTTCAGAGCGACGGCGATTCGGTAGGTACGGATAAGGCGTATATCGAATCCGCCTTGGGTGAGACGCAAACCGTGCGAATCAACAATAATTCCGGTAGAACTCTTACTGCGGATATTAAGCTTTTGGACTACTCCGAAATAGAATGTGAAAAAACAGTTGAGGTTCCCGACGGGGGCATTGATTTTGAAATAACCGTCGGAAACTATGCGGCGAAGAAACTGGAACCCGTGCACATCACCGTTCGCGACGGTGAAAATATCTATTTCTCCGGCGATGTAGTTATAGATGAGATACAAAAGGTAACCGTTGACGCGGATGTTAAGCTGGGGGATGACGGAAAATGGCGGATATGTGCTTCCGTTTATTCGGAGCTTGACACAGAGGAGAGCGGAACAATAGAAATTCTGAAGCCCGAAAAACTGGCAAGTCGGTTTGAAGTTACCGTTCCTCCGCACGGAGTTAAGGAAACAGAATTTGTTTTAAGCGATACGTACACGCAATCAGATTTGTCGACTCAGCTTCGCTATGTATCCGACAACGCCGGAATAGGAAGTATCTATCTGGATAAGACATTTAACTTTGAGTATATGGGAAAAGTCGACAAGACACCCGTTATAGATGGTGATTTATCCGAGTGGGAAGACGGCTGGATTCATCTGGATAAGAATGAGGATGTCAAGACCTATCAGACAGCGTTTTCTACATATCACGGACGAGACGATTTAAGTGCGGACGTCGCAATTAAGTGGGATGATGAAAACTTCTATATGGCGGTTGACGTAACGGACGATATCCATTATGCTACCGGTCTGCAGCCGGCAGACGTATGGAAGGTTGACAGCGTTCAGTGCGGACTTGTGCTCTATCCGGAGGATATGTTGGCAGTAGGTAATTTTGAAGAATTTGCTTTGTGTTACCTTGACGAAAAACCGGTAATCTACAGACACAAATCACAAATGAACGCAGAGGACATTACCGTGATAGAGAATGCCGAGCTTGCGATTAAACAGGAAGGCACAAGAACATATTATGAATTCAAGGCACCCTGGACGTCGCTTATACCGAATTTCAGAGGTATTACTCCCGGCGGATATATATATGCGGGCATTTGTATCAATGACAACGAAGGACTGGGCAGAAAGGCTGTAATGTTATACGGCGGCGGAATAGAGGATACCAAGGATTACACCAAATTCAAAAAAATCTACATTTGTAATTGATAATCTATAAACGCAGGAGGTTAATTTTATGAAAAGAAAATTAAGTATAATTCTCATTTTAACGATGCTGGCGGCAATACTATTGCCGCTAAGCGGGTTTGCACTTTCGTCGACGGATATGTCGGCGGTTAAGGTTCAAAATGAGTATTTCTTTGAAGATTTTTCAAAGTTTACAGGACCGGAGTCAATCAATATGTATGCCGAGGGGCTTGGTTATTACTCCAACGACGGCGGACACGAGGTATCGCAAGATACATCAAACGGTACCATGGCGGTGCGGTGGTCTCAGTATGAAAAAGATGGAATTATAAACGGCCCCCGCGGAGACAACCGTCCGACCGGTGACTGGCAACACAGCGAACCATTCAAATATAACGAGCATAGCTTTAACATAACCAAGGCTTCGTTTGAAGACGCGGGTAAGGCAATAGTTTTCAGCTTTGATGTGTTTATTCCTTATATGGAAGCAGGCGGCTCACAAAGCATCTATTCTAACCTTGCATACGGCGACGCCGCAGGTAACAACACTTATATGACGTGGTTTGCAAAAGGTGCGCAAGTCAGTGTGACCAATGCAGAGGGTCAATTTTTCGGTACATATTATGACAAGGTGTCTACAGTGTACAACAAGGGACCGTATCTGAACAGTGCAAAAAGCTACAGAGCAACGTCGGGAATCCCCAAGGAGGGAAAATGGTGCAATATGCAGACCGTTGTGAAGTATGATCCGGAAAATATGGATTATATTTCCTGGAATTATATTGACGGAAAGCCCCTTCTTGATGAAAACGGTGAGGTTGCCAAGCTGATATTCGACCCGGATGACAGGACTCTCACCGACATTCAAAATAGAGCCAGCATTAATTTTGATATTCGTATAAGGTGTGATGCCGCAACCAATGAGGATAGAGATAAGGACGTAATCCTTGATAATGTATGCATACGCTTGTATGACGGAAGCACAATGGACAGCTTTATGCAGGTTCCGGCGAACAACACGGAGTTTGATATTGACTTGTATAACGGATATAATTTCTCGGGCGACGATTCAGACATTCCGTCACAAGTAAAAAGTGCTGCGCTTGTGAATAAGGAATTAACGCAGGATGACGTGGTAATTGAATGCTTTGAACCGGAGGATAAGCTTTTGCTTAACGGAACCGTAATTGATGAGCGTGAAAGCGTTATCGACGGCAGTGCAATCGCTGTGTCCAATATTCCGGAGAGAGCAGACGGGTATAATTTAAGGGTTACCCTCGGCAACATAGAATCCGTTGATGAGGGAGAACTGAGAAATACTTCGATGTTTATTTCGTCTGATGAAAACTTTAAGGGCGTTATGAACAGCTCCTTTAAGGATATAGGCGGAAGAGAAGTTTCGGTTTCGTCCGCTGACAGCGTTCCGACAAAGGTAAATAAGATGGAATTAGCTCTTCGCGGAGTAGATTATGCTACAATTACGGACGGAACCAACGAGTACACCGCAAGAGGAGGCGTGTTTGATTTTACTCAAAAGCCGCTCGCACCGGGTACAACTTATACGTTAAAATTGGATGGCGAGGATTACACAACATTTACAACTGCCGACGCCGGAGAATTAACGTTTTCAAATATAGGCGTCAGCTCAAATACTGCATCGGTAAAGTATATGAACACCTTCAGTGAGGATAAAGAGGTGTACTTTACGGTTATGTATTTCGATGATGCGGACAGAGTGATAAAGACGGTTATGAGCAAAAAAACTGCCGAGAAAAACAAGGCCGACACACTGGCTATGGCGGTTGATCCGCAAGTCGGTGCGGCATATTGCAAAATAATGATTTTGGACAGCCTGCAGACGGCGGTTCCTTTGACCGAGATGTTTTCGGGACAGGGGGAGATTGCGGAGCAGCAGCCGACAAAGCTTATAAAGGACTTCGATATTTCTCCCTTCGATAACTCCGGCACTGCCGCAGTTAAAGGAAGATTGACAGCGAATGAGGGACAGAGGGTAACGGTGAGCTTGCTGGATTCCGAAGGAAATCTTGCGTATGCAAATGATTTTAGTTCAGCGGCAGACGGAACGTACACATTTAATATAAATATGCCTGCGGTAGCGCTCACGGACACTTATAAATTGTATATTGCGGCAGACGGTAATAATTTTGTAAACGGCAAAGATGTCCATTACTCTGCGGACAGCAGCGCTGCACTTGCCATAGTCAATGGCGCTGAGACGGCGGCGGATATGTATTCCGCAATAAATAGCAACCGGGACGATTTGGAATTTTACTATGATGAATACACCGATTCCTTCACTGAAGCTGATGAGCTTGCGGTATCGGAGCTTATTTTGAACAAAAAGAATGAACTTAAGAAGGCAAACGGCGTCGGATTTATCACAACGGACAAGAGAAGTGCGGTTGATGTGTACAGAAAGGCAGTTATAGTTCAGGCGATAAAGCTTGGTAAGGTAAGCAACTATCCCGAATTAACGCAGCATTTCAGTGAGCTTTCCGAAGGCGTTATTCACGATTGGCTGGACAGCGACGGAACCAAAGATGTCAGAGACGAAGTAAGAGATAAGTGGATAAACGGCATCCTGACCAGGCTGAAGGGAGCATCGTTTACAACTTTTGACGAATTTATTGATAAATTCAGAGCATCGCTTGTATTTGAGTGTATCGCTGCACCGGACGGTTATGAAAACATCAAAGGAATTTTGACGGATTATGTAAATCAAAAATATATAAGCGGTCTGAGTAAAGAATATATAACAAATACTGTGTGCACAAAGCTTGTAAAGAAGGTTTACAGCGGATTTGATTACACTCAGCTTGTTAACGATATTAAAGGATATAACGAAACTACGTCTGCAGGAGACAGCGGAGCAAACAAGTATAGCGGCGGCAGCTCAAGCGGTGGCGGAGCCTTTGTGGGCGGTGCAACGATACCCGAACCGATAGTAAAAGATAATGATGAGGTTAAATCTGACATCTTCCGCGATGTTGAGGATTGCTGGGCAAAGGATATAATTGTGGAATTGGCAAACAAGAATATTATCTCAGGTGTGGGCGACGGCTACTTTGCGCCGGAAAGAAATATTACAAGGGAAGAGTTTGCGGCAATTGTTGTCAGAATGCTTAATCTCTCTGCAGTATTTGAAACAGATATTCCCTTTGCCGATGTAACGAAAGACGACTGGTGTTATGACGCTGTGAAAATTGCATACCAGCACGGAATTATAAACGGAAAGAGTCTTAACGAGTTCGGTATGGGCGAAAACATAAGCCGTCAGGATATGGCTGTTATGCTTAAAAATGTTCTTGATGTGATCAATGTTGAGTACACCGAGAGCGACATTGATTTTGCGGATATGGGCGAGATTGATGACTATGCAAAGAAAGCGGTTGGTATTCTGAGCGGTGCGGAGATTATCAACGGTTATGAGGACAGTACCTTCAGACCCCACGGTCTTGCCACAAGAGCCGAGGCAGCAAAGGTTATTTATGAGGTATTGAAGGTATTAAACAAATAAATTGATAAATTGAGAGGTGAATAAGTATGAAAAAGATACTGACTTTGATTTTGACGTTTTCGCTTATTATTACCGGTGGTTTCCCGGCTTATGCCGAGGAAACGCCGGTAACCAGGGAAGTTACCGCAGAAATTGAGATGCTGGCACAGCTGGGGGTTATTGACGGAGATGAGAATCTTGGAGCGATTTTGACGAGAGGCGAGTTTGCTGGATATGTGGGACGGATGCTCGGCATTTCGGACAATTATTCGGGAAATACATATTTTACCGATGTGCCGGAGGACAGTGTGATAAATGCTTTGACAGAGCTTGGAGTGTTTAACGGAACGGATGAGCACCTGTTTGAACCCAACGAAGAAATTGTTCTTACACACGCGTGTGTAGCTTTAATGAGGGCTTTGGGGTACCGCCGTGAATCCGGAGCGACTACGGTGAATAATTATGTGACGCTTGCGAGACGTCTCGGCATAACTGACGGAGTGAATATGGCGGACAAAGCCGAAGCGTATAATGTATTTACGATGATGTATAACACTCTTGTTGCAAATATTGCAGAGCCGAGCACTTATATTAAGTCCGGAGATGAATGGGAGTATACCGTAGATAAGGAAAATGAAATAACTCTTATGGAACGTGTTTTCAAGGCATACGTTATCAAGGGCCGTGTAACGGAAACCTGCTACACCGGATTATACGGTGCAAGCTCTGTTAAAAACGACCGAATAAAAATTAACAATACAGAATTTAAATGTGAAGTCGATTCAGCGGCAGAGCTTATCGGACAGAATATAATTGCTCTTGTTTCTTTTAAAGACGAAGAGTCTTTGGAGTCGGTTATGTATATTACCGCCGACGAATCCAAAAATGACACGATAGTAATCAGTGCAGACGAAATCAAGGACTTTGATGATTATACTTTAAGATACATTAAAGATGACGAAAAGGTGAAAAAAATTGAATTTTTACCGACGATGTCCGTTATTTACAACGGAGTGGCTGTGGGCGCAAATTACAAGGATTACTTTAACTTTGGTATAGGAACGGTCAGATGCATTAAAGGCGAGACCGGACGATATGAAGTTGCGATTATCGAGGACATAAGGAACTTCACGGTCAGCAGTGTAGATAACGTAGAGGATAAGATTTATACGGACGGACCTGCACCGTACAACGTGTTGGATATGTCTTATGACCCGGAGGATCCGCCCAGGAAGATTTACTCTGTGAAGTCGGGTGAGGCTACCGGTCCGAAAACTTTGTCGCACGGTGATAGCATTTCCGTTATCCGTTCCAACGACGGAACATATACTATGATATATTTGTGCTCGGAGACGGTTGAGGGTGTTGTTAAAAGTGTATCCAACGATACAACAAGAAAAATAATAATTGATGATGCTGAATATGAAGTTGCCCCGGGATTTGACCCGCTGAAAAATTACACTCTGGGTGCTAAAGCGAAATATATATTGGATATGACCGGAAAGATTGCGTTTAACGGAAAGGCAACTGCGACGGAAGACAAGACACTGGGGTATATGTATATGATGTCGAATTCAAGCGATGGGTTTGAAGATAAATATATGTACAAAATATTCACTCAGAATAAGGAACATCTGATTGTGGAGTGCACGGAAAATGTTACCTTTAACGGTGAAAGAATAAAGAAAGAAGAGCTTCCGGCGAAACTTAAGAATAATGACAACAGCTTTAAACGGAATATGATGTTGTTTAAGCTGAACAATGAGGGAAAGCTGACATATATCGATACTCCGGCAGAAACAAAGGAACAAAAGGAAGCACCGAATTCTCTTTGGAAGATGGCAGAAGAGGGTAGATACCTTTATGAGGCTTCATGCAAAATGTTCAGACCGAGATATGCAACGAGTGACCAAACGCTGGTATTTTGTATCCCGGAGGAGGATAATACCTATCCGTCCGAAGATGTGGATTTTGATGTATATACGAATATAAATACAGTATTCAACGGTGACAAGACTTGGTCAGGTATCGGATTATATAAGTTTTCTGAGGATACACCTTTCATTGATGTTGTAACTCAACGAATTTCCGGAGATTTAAATTCGGAAATAGCGTCCGAGACCGATGTTATGCTTGTAGACGAAATACGTAACGTATTGGATTCGTCCGGGTCTGTTGTAGAGGAAATATACGGTCTGCAACTGAAGAGAGTGGTGTCATACAGGGTTGAACCCGGTACAAATATGTTCGGCATAGAGTCCGGTGATATTATCCGTGTTAAAAGAAACGCAAAGGGTTACATATCATCAATCGAGAAATTATACGATTTGAGTACGGGTGAAAAGAGCTGGGGAGATGCTTACGAATCGAGGACCTTTGGAAGTGGCGGACGCTTTACGGTTGGATATGTTGACAGCCTTTTTGTATATAATGTCGGAAACAACATGCAGGCACAGAGCCTTGTCAATGTCTCAGAGGTACTTGGCGGTGACGTAGTTGAGGCTCATTCTTTCCATACAAATAACAATGACGTTATGATATACGACAGCACAAGAAGAACTGACAAGGCGTATATAGGAAATGCGCAGGATGTATTATCCTATGAAGACGCAGGAAACGAAGCTTCCTTAGTATTTGTTCATTGCCATGGATATAACAGACGGTCGATTATTTTCTACAGATAGATTGCACAGTGAGTTATTATGCGATTTACATTATGTTAAGAGTGATAATGCCGGAAAATATTAAAATAGAAAAATATTAAAATAAAATATAAAGAAAGAAGGAAGAAAAATGAAAAAATTTAAACGTTTGGTATGTGCTGTTCTCGCAGCGGGCCTTGCAGTTGGCGCGACCGGTTGCGTAGGCACAAAGGTAGGACAGAATGACGGCAGAGACGCGGACGGAAACCTCCACATTTCTATCGGAGGTTCTCCGACAGAAAGAACCAAGGGCAACGAAAAGAGCTATGATATGTTTATGGAGAACAAGGCGAAGTTCGAGGCGGAAAACCCCGGCGTTATTGTTGATGCAGACGGTTGGTCATTTGATTTAGAGAATTATATGACCAAGGCAGAGGGCGGTGACCTCCCTACAATGTACCACACATCTCCTACGGAGATTAACAACATCGTGAATAACGGTTACGCTGCGGACATAACCGACCTTGTAAAGAAGTACGGTTATGACGAGATGCTCAACAACGAAAAGTACGGCAAGCTCTATATGAGGGATGGCAAATACTACGGTATTGTTAAGGACGGTTCTCTCTATGATATGGGTATTGCGTATAACGTAGACCTGTTCAAGCAGGCAGGCCTGATTGACGAAAACGGTTTGCCCAAGTTCCCGCAGACCTGGGAGGAGCTTGCCGAAACCGCTAAGACAATCAAAGACAAAACCGGTAAAACAGGCTTTGCTATTGCTTCAAAGAGCGGTCAGGGCGGATGGCATTTTATGAACATTATGTGGGCATACGGTGCGGACTTTATGGAGCAGGACGAAAATGGAAAGTGGAAAGCGATATTCGCAAGCGATGAAGGCGTAGCCGCTCTTCAGTATGTTAAAGACCTTAAGTGGAAGTATGATGTGCTTCAGGATGAACTTCTTGCCGATATCCAGGTCGGAGGCAGACTTCTTGCCACAAACGATTGTGCAATGATTATAACTCAGCGTTCTATGCTTGATACATATATAGAGAAATACGGACTTAAAGCAAGTAATGTTGCGATGAGTAGAATACCCGCAGGCCCGGCAGGCCGTTTCTCTCAGGTTGGTGCAAATATATGGATGTTCTCCGGTACGGATGAGCAGAACGAGCTTTGCTTAAAGTGGCTGGATATGATTGGCGAGGGTCCGACCGTGTCAGAGGCTTCAAAAGAGAGAATGGCAACGAATAATGAAATCAAGCAGGAAAAGGGCCAAATTGTCGGCGTAAGAAGCGCAAACCTCTGGCTCAATGACGAGCGTGTAAATGCCGAAGAGGAAGCAATGGCTCCTTACAGAACGGTAGACAGCAAGTTCTTTGATGACTACACAAACGGCGAAGGCGTTGAGTACAAGTTTGAACCGGAAAGATGTGTTCAGCAGCTCTATGCGGCACTTGACAACGCAATTCAGCAGGTTCTGCTTGACGAAAACGCAGACTGTGCAGCCGTCCTCAAACAGGTTCAGGACGACTTCCAGGCAAACTTCCTCGATAAGGAAGTATAAGCGGGCAGGAGTGGTTTGGCTTAAAAGAGTTATAGTTAGTTAATTCAGCATATCAGCACAATTGATTTGATGAACGCCGAAGACGGAATATTATAATCGTGGTATGTAATATATACCAGTCTTTGGAGCAGCGTGAACCTAAGGATAAAGGGGCGGCATCCGTTTCGGCGTTCAAAAAATCGGTGCAAAATAGGTGGATAATATTTGTAAAGAGGGTAAGAAATGAAAAGTTCAAATAACATAAACAATCTGAGGATAAAAAGAGTCAAAGGAAAGCTCACTATAGTAAAAAACGAATCAATGATGTGGCTTTTGCTTTTACCGACTGTATTTGCAATTATCCTGTGTCAGTGGAATCCGGTAGTAAGGGGAGTGTTTACTTCGTTTTTCCGGACAAAGGGATTTTCGACCGTGGAATTTGTAGGACTTAGTAATTACAAAAATGTTCTGCACGATACAATGTTTTTGAAAACATTAATAAATACATTTTCGTATGTTATATGGTCGTTGATAATAGGAATTCTGCCGCCTCTTGCACTTGCAATCGCAATCAATGAAACGGTACATTTCAAAGAGGGGTTCAAGATTTTGCTGTACCTTCCGGCGGTGGCACCCGGACTTGCTGTAAGCATTATATGGATGAATATGTATTCACCGGCATCGGGCGGTATGTTGAATTCAATATTGCAAATATTCAATTTGCCGACGTCACAATGGCTGCTTAACGAAAAACTTGTAATCCCATTGATTGTTATATCAATGACATGGAAGGGCTACGCTACAACGATGCTTTTGTATCTGTCATCATTGCAGTCGCTGAGTCAGGATTTGTATGAGGCGGCAATTATAGACGGAGCAGGCCTGTGGAAGAGAATAACAAAAATAACCATTCCGCATATCGCGCCGACGCTGCTTTTGATGATAGTAAATCAGATAATCGGTGTATTCCAGGTATTCGACCAGCCTTTGGTTATGACCGACGGAGGACCAAACAATGCTTCGCTTACGTTGGGTCTTACCTCGTACAAAATGGCATTTTCGTATATGCAGGTTGACAGAAGTATGGCATTGGGTACAGTAAGCTTCTTAATCTTGCTTGGAGCGACCTTGTTCTACTTTAAGATGCAGAAGAAGTTGGAGGCGTAGGAATATGAACAAACAAATTGAAAAGAAAACAGAAGGTATTATAACTATTTCGGATTACAAGTCGCCGAGGGTGAAAATTATATATTGGGTTATGGTCGCATTTTTGGTAATATGCTCGCTTACCGCCCTCGTTCCGATTGTTTGGTCATTCTTGTCAGGATTTAAGGAGCTTGACGAGTTTTATAACGTAAACCCTACAATCTTCCCAAAGAGCATATCCTTTGGGAAGATCACCGATATTCTGAGGGACTTGAAGTTCGGTAGAGCGCTTATTAACAGTATGATACAGTTCGGTTGTTCTTGGTTCGGGAATGTTATTGTAGGCGGAATTGCCGGATATACAATATCCAGACTTAAACCGAGAGGGAGCAAGCTTCTGTTCAAGCTTATGCTGTGGACAATGATGATGCCCCATACACTTTCGATGGTGCCGATGTTTATGACATGGACGGACTTTCCGATTATTCATATAAACTTCCAGAATACTTGGATTCCGTTTTTGATAGGCTCGTTCTGCAGCATATTTAATATTTTGCTGTTCAAAAATTATTTTGACAGTATACCGAATTCGTACATAGAATCCGCCAAGCTTGACGGCTGTACCAACATCGGTATCTTTACAAGAATTATTATGCCGCTGAGTAAGCCGATTATATCAACGATAACGGTGTTTGTATTTACATCTTCATGGAATGACTTTATGGGACCCTTCCTGTATTTGAAAAAAGGCTCTATGGCAACCGTTGCGTTACAGCTGTACAACACCACTAAGAACTGGACGGAACCCAAGCAGCTGCTTGCAGCATTTATAGTTTTAATTCCTACTATTATATTGTTTATGTTCTGCTCCAAGCAGATTATGGGCAACAGTATGAATGTCGGCGTTAAGGAGTAATGTTTAAGGCTTGCAGAATACATATTAAGCAAACGTTGCCAAAACTGCAAATATTATATTTGCCCCTTGGCAATAATTAATATGCTCTGAATTTTATTTGGCTCTTTGTCAATATTCGAGTCAAAATATGTATTGTAATTTTAAAGACGGCTGCGCAATTTCGCAGCCGTCTTTTGTACGTTGACTTACTTGTAATTACACATAAAAATATTAATTTTACAAATATCGTATACTGACTTAAAAACAACATTTAATATAAATACCGGGAAATAATGAACTTTAAGTTTTAAATAAATCACGTATGCAACTATTGTTCATTTTTAGCCCTAAATAGTCTATCTTTGTTATAGATAAAAACAAAATAAAATAGTATAATTTATATTATAGTATACATAAAACTTAACTGATTTATTGTATAAGTCAGAAGTGTAAGGAGCATTTATATGAACATTAAAGAAACTGTAATGCACAGGGTGAAAGATGAGCCTATCATCATCCCGTCCGATGTGCAAAAGGGATATGCAATGCTTGATTGCGGGCAGACAATGTATGACGGAAAGTATATGTTGCTTATTCCTGTTCAAAGAAAAGATAAGAATTCACCTGCAATATATACTGCAACAAGTGACGACGGAATTAACTTTGATATCAGCGAGAATCCGCTGATTATACCAAGCCAAAAGTATGCAGAGCTTGATAAATATGTTGCAAGACCGAGCGTGTCGTACATTCCGGAAGATGATATGTATTACATAACAAGGCCGTTAAATAAAAATATATGGGGACAGCCCGAACTTTTGGCGAGAACAAGGGATTTTAAGAGCGTAGAAGAAATGGGGCTGATTGCCCTGCCGCACAACGCATCATGCTGCTTGTTCCAGGGTAAGGTCAACGGCAGATATGTCAGAATTGAACAACCTGACAGCTCACCTTTTAAACCGTCTTTTTGGTTATCTTATTCGGACGATTTAAAATACTGGGGTGAATACACGCCGTTGCTTGCACCGTACACCAACTGGAACGCAGATGCGATAACTCCGACGCCGCCCATAAAGACCAAAGAGGGATGGCTTGTGATATATTCGGGCATTAAAGAGGGCAGAGTCAGTCTCGGGGCTATTCTTTTGAATTTGGAGGATCCGTCCAAAGTTATTGCCAAAGGCAAAAGTCCGATTCTAACCCCTAACCTTGATTTTGAATATAATGGACATACGTTGCAATCATCCGTTAATACTTGCGGAGCAATTGCAAACGAGGAAAAGGACGAAATAGTGATTTATTATTGCGGAGCGGGTATGACGATAGGCGTTGCCAAAGGGTCGCTCAGTGAACTTTTAAACCTTATTAAATATGAAGAAGCCAATTTTGAAGATTGGATTTGGTCCTAAAAAAAAAGAAATTTCGAGGAGAGTAAATATGTATATAGAAGATACAGTAATGCACAGATATGAAGGCAATCCGATCATAACGCCTTCGAGCTTCCCGAATGCATACGGGACATTTAATTGTTGCCCGTTTATGTACAAAGGAAAATATATGCTTTTGCAGCCTATTCAAAGAAAGGATGAGCAGGTTCCGGCTATATATGTGGCGGAGAGTGAAGACGGATTAAACTTTAAAATTCACGAAAAGCCTTTTATTAAGCGCAGTGAGCCTCTTTATGAGTTGGATCATTGGCCGATTGACCCGCGTGTGTCATATGTGCCCGAGGACGATATGTATTACATCTGCCGTCCCATAAACTCATCTTGGGGCGTTGTGGATATGCTCCTTAGGACGAAGGATTTTGAAACCGTTGAGGAATTGGGCATAACCGCCCTTCCAAATAACAGAGTACCTTGTATTTTCCAGGGCAAGGTAGGAGGAAGATACGCAAGGCTCGACCGTCCGTACGGCGCACCCGGTGCGGTAGGGGGTTCAAGCATATGGATTTCATACTCGGAGGATTTAATTCATTGGGGAGATCATAAGCCGTTTTTACTGCCCTACACCAACTGGAATGCAGACAAAATCGGACCTACTCCGCCCATAAAAACAAAGTATGGATGGCTTGAAATATATCACGGAGTTAAGGAGCGCAGATACAGCATAAGCGCAGTGCTTATGGATTTGGAGGATCCCTCAAAAATTATCGGAAAAGCAAAGAGCCCGATACTCACCCCAAACGAACCGTATGAATATATGGGTCATGCGGCGGGTCCGACAGTGTTCCCGTGCGGAGCTTTGGCCGACGAAGCAAAGGATGAAATCAGAATTTATTACGGTGCATCGGATATATCTGTAGGTCTTGCGACGGGTAAGCTCAGCGAGCTGATTGATTTGATTATGACTGAGGATAAGGAATTTGACGATTGGCAGTGGAGTTAAAATTTATTCTGTCATAGTCACTCCGGGACAGCGTTATAATAAATTGGCCCTCTGTCAATAGCCCGAGTTAAAATGAATTATGAAATATTTAAAGGCGGATAAAATCCGAATCTTCCGCTGACTGAAAGAATATACACCGAGACAGAGACGAGATAAAGTTAAAACAAAGAGGAGATATGAAGTATGAAGTTTTCGGATAAATTTATTATGGCAACGGATAGGCTATGCGATTTTGATAATCCGGTTGCCGCACCTTATTTCAGAAAGAAATTCGAGCTTGATTTTATGCCCGAAAAGGCAGAGATTACCATATGCGGACTTGGATTTTATGAGCTTTACATTAACGGTGAGAATATAACAAAGGGATATCTTGCGCCGTATATCAGCAATGTAAATCATATAAAGTATTATGATAATTATGACATATCGGACAAATTGAAAAATGGCGAAAACACAATAGCCATACTTTTGGGGAACGGCTTGAGAAATGCATTCGGCGGAGTTGTCTGGGATTTTGAAAAGGCGGACTGCCGCGGACCGTTATGCACGGCGGTTTGTTTGGAGGCGTTTAATGAAAGTGACGGCAAAAGCTTCGAGCTTGAAGCCGATGAGAGCTTTAAAACGCATCCGTCACCGATTATATTTGATGATATTCGTATGGGATGTCACTATGACGCACGGCTTGAGATTTCGGGCTGGGCGGAGGACGGCTTTGATGACAGTGATTGGGAATATGCCGAAAAGTGCATTGCCCCCTCGGGATACGCTAAGCTTTGTACTGCAGAACCCATAAGGGTATACAAAGAGATAACCCCTGTGGAGATTACGCATTTTGATACGGCACCTTTTGCGTTTGAGCATACCGAGGAGTTCAAACCGACAGCGGAGCGCATTCCCGATAAGAGGGCAATCCGGCACGATGTGTATGTGTATGACTTCGGTGAGAATAATGCCGGTGTAACAAAACTGAAAATCAACGGAAAGCCCGGTCAGAGAATAGAAATACGTCATATGGAGTACTTGGCAAATGGTGTGCCGAATATTACAAATATATCATTTCCTCAACAAACCGATACATACGGAAAGTATATTGAATATGCTCAAAAGGATGTATTTATCTGCAAGGGCGGAGAAGAAGTGTTTGTACCGAAGTTCAAGTATGACGGCTTCAGATACGCATATGTGGAAGGTTTGGAGCCGGAACAGGCAAATACTGAGGCGTTGACATTCCTCGTTATGGCGTCGGACTTGGAGGTTCGCAGCGGCTTTGATTCTTCAAGCGAGGTTTTGAACAAGCTTTACGAAATGACGCAAAGGTCAGATATATCAAACTTTTATTACTTTCCGACGGATTGCCCGCAGCGTGAAAAGAACGGATGGACGGGAGATGTATCTGTTTCGGCGGAGCATATGCTGCTTAGCTATAATGCGGCAAACAGCCTGTCCGTATGGCTTGATAATGTCCGTATGGCGCAGAGTGCGGAAGGTGAAATTCCGGGGATTGTTCCGAGCGATAAGTGGGGATATCAGTCTTACGGGCCGACATGGGATTCCGTGTGCGTCACTGTGCCCTATTATATTTATAAGTTTGACGGCGACAAAAAGGTGATAGAGGACAACGCCGAGATGATTTTGAGATACTTTTATTATCAAAAGTGCAAATACGATAAAGACGGTCTTATTGATTACGGCTTGGGGGATTGGTCCGCTCCTTTAAGAAAAAATGACGGAAGTTTTTTGTCACCGAGAAGGTTTACATCAAGTGCCGTTGCGTATATTATGGCAAACAAGGCTGCGTTTTTGTTTGATGAAATTGGTCAAAAGGCAGAGGCCGATTACATAAGGATAATAGCAAGGGATTTAAGAAAAAATATCAGACAGCATTTAATTGACTTAAAGAGTATGACTGTTGCAGGGGATTCCCAAACATCTCAGGCGCTCGGCATATATGCCGGATTGTTTGACGAAAACGAAATAAATACCGCAGGAGAGCGGCTTGTGGATATAATACACAAGGACGGCGATATAAATACGTGCGGTGTTATAGGGCTTAGGGTTATATATCACGCTTTGACGAAAATCGGACGGGCTGACCTTGCGTACAAGCTGATTGTGTCGGAGGAGGCGAGCTGTTACGGCGCCTGGGTTAAGGCGGGCGCAACAACCCTGTGGGAGAGCTTCCCCTCGGACAAAGACAAAAGAAAGATGGAGTCGCAAAATCACCACTTTTTGGGAGATATCAGCAGTTGGTTTGTTCAGGATATTGCGGGGCTCAAGGTAAATTCGAAGGTTACTGATAAGTCGGAATTTGAGATTTCCCCTCAGTTTATAGGTGAGCTGAATTATGCAAAGGCGTACTTTGACTCCTTCTGCGGCAGAATTGAAACAGAGTGGCGGCGTATCGGAGATGATATAGAAATCATTGTCAATGTACCCGCCGGAATGCACGGTAAAATCGTACTTCCGGGCGGATACAGCGGTAATATGCGTAGTGAGGACTTAGAGTGCGGCTGTCACCGTATCATTGTAAAGGCTGATAAGAATATTTAATATTATTAATTTTGCGCCTCGACCGAAGCATACTTCGTCAGGGGGCGCGGTTTTAATAAGTCAAGGCATAAAGAAACGCCGGCGAGTACGTTTTAATCGCCGGCGTTTGTTATATTCAAATTTATTTAATTAAAATCATATTATAATTCGCACCGAAAGATTTACGATATGCTGTGGTTGGGTTTAAAAATTTTTTCGTGTAGGTTGACACGGAAATGATATAAAGATATAATCCATAGTATAAACAACTATTTATATTTGGGAGAGTAGAAAATGAAATATTCGGGGAAATTTACCAAAGAGATATCTTTTCCGTTGGGAGGAATAGGAACCGGCAGTATTGGCATTGGCGGCGACGGACGGCTTGTTGATTGGGAAATATTTAACAGACCTGCCAAGGGGAGCGTGCACGGCTATTCGCATTTTGCAGTCAGAGCTATACAGGGTGATAAAATTACGGCGGCTGTTTTGAACGGAGATATTTCAAAAGATTATATGGGTAAGTACGGAAAGACGAAATTTTCCGGTTACGGGTTTGGGCCGAGCAGTTCAACAATGTGCGGCTTTTCGCATTTCGGTGATGTGGAATTTGAAGGTGAGTTTCCGATGGCAACCCTCACTTTTAAGGATAAAGTATTTCCCGCAAATGTTAAAATGACGGCTTTTAACCCTTTTATCCCATTGGATGATATAAATTCCGGAATACCTGCCGCATTTTTTGAGATTGAGGTGGAAAATACATCAGATAACGAAGCTTTATATCAGGTTGCCTTGACCGTTGCAAACCCTTATGATAAATCAATGAATGTATCCGATTTGAGCGGTAGTATAAAAACGCTGCACTTGATGAATAAGGCCGATGCAAAAGAAAGCGTGAAATACGGTGATTTAACGGTTGCAACCGATGCGGATACGGTGTATTCACAGACATATTGGTACAGAGGACGGTGGCAAGACGGAATTGTTTCTTTTTGGAATGAGTTTTCTTCAAAAAAAGAATTAAAAGACAGGGTGTATGACGATGCAGGCGTCTATGACGTCGGCACGCTTATAGCGCAAATAAACCTTTCTGCGAATGAAAAAAAGAAGGTTCGGTTTATACTTTCGTGGAATATTCCCAACAACTACAACTATTGGAATGAATATAAAAACGAAAAAGGAGAGCATATCACATGGAAAAACTATTATGCAACAATTTTTGATAATTCAAAACAAACCGCAATCTATTCTCTTGAAAATTGGGATTATTTGTATAACCACACCTTGTTGTTCAAAAATGCACTTCATTCTTCCACGTTGCCGAAGAGTGTCATTGATGCGGCATCGGCAAATCTGTCTGTTTTAAAATCTCCTACCGTTCTTAGGTTGGAGGATGGGACGTTTTACGGATGGGAAGGAGTGCATGAGCTTGAAGGTTCCTGTGAGGGGACTTGTCAGCATGTTTGGAATTATGCGTATGCATTGTGCTTTTTGTTCCCAAAACTTGAACGCTCAATAAGGAATGCGGAGTTCAAGTACAGCACAGATGAAAGCGGGAGAATGGGATTTAGAATTATGCTTCCTTTAGGCAGAGATATGAGCGGTTTCAGAGCTTGTGTTGACGGTCAAATGGGTGCGCTAATAAAATTTTACAGAGAGTGGAAAATTTCCGGCGATAATCAATGGCTTAAAGATAATTGGGAAAATATAAAGAGAGTTCTTGAATACGCATGGAGTGACAACAATCCCGATAAGTGGGATTTTGATAAAGACGGGGTATTGGAGGGCAGACAGCATCATACGCTTGATATGGAATTGTTTGGACCGTCTTCGTGGCTGGAGGGAATGTATCTTGCGGCATTGAAGGAGGCGGCGGAAATGGCTGAATTTTTGGGCGACAAGGAAAAAGCACTTGAATATTCGGATGTTTTTCAAAAAGGTTATCAGTGGACGAAAGAAAATTTGTTTAACGGCAAATACTTTATTCAAAAAATTGATTTTCACGATAAAGCGGTGACGAAAATGTATGATGATGCCGAAATGTATTGGAATGATGAAACAAAACAAGTGAAATATCAAATAGGCGAAGGCTCATCCATTGACCAGCTGTTGGCTCAGTGGCACGCGGATATAATAGGTTTGGGTGAAATTTTTGACCGAAATCAAGTAATGACCTCGCTCGAAAATATGATGAAGATAAATTTCAAACAAACAATGCGCAACTTCGTAAACCCGTGGAGAATATTTTCGGTCAACGACGAATCGGGGACGGTAATTTGTGACTACCCCGAGGGGGTCGAGAAACCCGAAACATCTATTCCTTATTGCCAAGAAACAATGACGGGATTTGAATACGCGTTTGCCGGACTTTTGTTTGCCCGCGGCAGAGCGGATGACGGCGTAAAGGTGGTTGAGGCTGTTCGTGACAGATTTGACGGGGAAAAGAGAAATCCATGGAATGAATTTGAATGCGGAAGCAATTATGCGCGTTCAATGGCAAGTTATGCTCTCATTCCGATACTCAGCGGCTTTGAATTTGATATGCCGAATAAATATATAGGGTTTAATCCATATGAAAAAAAGGATTTTAAATGTATATGGAGTATTGATGGCGGATGGGGAGTTTTTGAAATTGAAGCCGACAAAATAAATATAAAGATACTTGGCGGAAGTATAACTCTTAAATCGTTGGGACTTAAATTCTGCAATTCCGTATCTTCGCTGAATATTGACAAGATAAGCACAGATTTTCAATTTAATCAAGGGATATTGGATTTTGCTGAAACCAATATTACCGATGTAATGGAGATAACATTATGAAAAACCTATGTATATCTACAAATGTAATAGCTAAAATCTGTAATGTGTCCCAAGGAACGGTTGACAGAGCTCTTAATAACAGGCCGAGTATTCGTGCGTCTACAAAGCAAAGGATTTTGAACGTTGCAAAACAATACGGATATCGCGAAGATATAAAGACGGATTTCGAGGGGGTTGTCGGATACATAGGCGTCATAGTTTTTAATTTAAACAATGAATTTTTTCCGGAGCTTATTACGGAGTTGGAATACGTATTCCGCCAAGAAGGTTTTTGTGCAGTCGTTATGATGAGCCATTATAACAGCAGTTATGAAATTGAATGTATCCGTAATTTATACAACAGCGGCGTCGAAGGGATTGTTTTGTGTTCTGTGAACAACGGACCTGAATTTGAAAATTATTTGAAGCTTTTTGATATACCGATTGTTGCCGTCGGAAACAAAATAAGCGGTATTTCTTATGTTGGAATTGATGATTTTGCGGCAATGAGAGAAGTTACGGAAAATGTGATAAAAAGAAAACCGCAAAATATAGTCTATTTCTCACCTGCTGTCAAGTATCCCAATGCAACGGCGCAACACTTGAGATACGAGGGATTTCTTAAAGCGGTCGGAAATTCAAAGTATTCTGTTGTAACGGATATTGAAAACATACAAGACTTGTATGACGAGGAAACGGTTATTATATATTCTACCGATTACTATGCCGTTGAGGTATACAGAAAAAACAGTAATGTAAAAGTTGTCGGATTTGATAATATAAGCATACTTGATAAGTACAACCTGCCTATTGATTCTGTCGGGTATTCCGTTTCCGAAATTGCACAAGGTGCATTGAACATAATTAAAAGCAAGAAAAGTGATATAATAGAGGTGGATTACTTCATAAACGAGAGATGATATACCTAAAATAACTCGGTAGAAAAACAGGAGGGACAATCCCTCATTTTGAGGTTCACACAAAATGAGAGATTGTCCCCCAATTTTATAAATACATTTTATTCTTAAATTTATAAGGAGTAGTTTTATACTTTTCCCTAAATTTTTTTGTAAAGTATGCTTGCGAACAAAACCGCATCGTTGTGCAACCTCGCCCAAAGTTAATGAATTGTCCTTGATGAATTCAATTGATTTTTCAAGCCGCACATTTAAAATATAATTATGCAGACTTTGTCCTATGTTTTCTTTAAAAACCTTATTTATATAATTGGGATGATACGAAAATAACTCGCCCAGCATTTTGTTTGATATGGCAAGTGCATAATTCCTATGGTAGTGTTCTCGGCAGCATCATATTCATTTTGGCAAAAAAATATTCATGTAACGAGAGTTATAGCAATCTTTAACGCTTGTCTTATGTTCACATACGATATATTTTTGCTGTCATACATAGGTATGGTAAGTGAGAGCTTAACATTTATCACAGTTTTGGTTGCGGTTGTAAAATCTAAACCGCTGAAGTGGTAAAATATTCGCAAAACTATGTGAGGATAAGGAAGAATGACAATCCCTCATTTTGAGGTTTACACAAAATGAAGGATTGCCCCACTTGTTGCCTTGGATAATGATCCAAAGCTTTTCTTTATTGTGCAGTTATTTATTAACGGCTTCTTTAAGCGCCTTGCCTGCTTTGAAAGCAGGAACTTTGCAAGCTGCGATTTTAATTTCTTCACCGGTCTGAAGGTTCTTGCCTGTTCTTGCAGCTCTGTCGCGTACTTCAAAGTTACCGAAACCAATAAGAGCAACCTTATCACCTTTAGCCATAGCTTCTGTGATTGCTTCAAAAGTTGCCTTTATTGTAGCTTCAGCATCCTTTTTTGAGCCACCTGTCTTAGCAACAACTGCTTCAACGAGTTCTGTCTTATTCATTATTTTTCCCAATCCATTATAATTTGATATTACAAATTGGGATAAAACCCATATTTGACATATTTATATTAAATTGCTTGGAATGAAGCAATTCATATTATCAATCGGAATTGGTTCCTCGCACATACATACAATGCCGCCGTTTCCTCGCTGCAGAGAAGTTTTATCAAGGAATGTAAATTTCTTTACTTCACGGCTATTAGGATTTGCGGATTTTTTTATTTCAAGAGGATGAATAACTTGATTTTCCTCCACAAACAAATCAATTTCTTTAGCATTGGCATCACGATAGTATGTTACATTTGATTTTGTAGAACTGTATGCATAATTTTTGATAAGTTCCATTACAACATAGTTTTCGTAGTAATGCCCACTTACTGCGCCATTCATTAGCTGCTGCGGGGTAAGCCACATAGAAAGAAATGCACACAATCCTGTATCACAGTAGTATAACTTCGGTGTTTTTGTAAGTCTTTTAAGCTCGTTATTTGCATAAGGTTCAAGCAGATAAACAATTCCTAAACCTTGCAAAAGATTAAGCCATTCTTTAGCTGTCGGTTCTGAAATATCTGCGCTTTCAGCAAGAGTCGCATAATTTACCTGCTCAGATACCAGAGCAGCACATGCCTTCAAAAATTTCGTAAATTTAACTGTATCGGTAATTCCGCCTTCTTCTGCCACGTCACGCATGAGATAGGTATCCACATAAGAATTGTAATATTCCATACGAAGTTCATCATCTACACCGAGCACCTGCGGAATTCCGCCCTCCCAAATGTGATAGAATACTTTTTCAACATCGTTTTTGGGAACCTGCTTCTGACGTGCTTGCAATGTTTCCAATGAAAAGTCGAGCGCAGTATCAAAAGCTATATTGTTTTTTTCTCTTTGAGACATACTGTAAAGATTAAGAATACCAATTCTGCCTGCCAGTGTATCTCTTATTTTTTTCATCATTTTGTACTGCTGAGAACCTGTGAGCCAAAACAAACCCTTTTCATCAGTTTCATCACACATAATTTTAATCTGCTCAAAAAGTTCCGGGGCCTTTTGTACTTCATCAATAAGAATAGGTGGCTTATATGTTTGGAAGAACAGCACAGGATCGGATTGTGCTAATTCTCTTGCCATTATATTATCAAGTGACACGTAGGTTCTGTCGGTTCCTTCACACAAATGCTTCAGCATTGTAGTTTTACCTACTTGTCTTGCACCTGTTACAAGGACAGCCTTAAAAAAGCCGTTTAATTTCACAAACTTGCGTTCAAGTTCTCTTGTTATATATGCCATAGTTTAACACCTCGCTTTTATGATAATCTAAATTTGATTTTACTTTATCATATTTTTTGCCTTTTGTCAATAGAATATGCCAAACCGGAGAAATATATTCCGGATTGCGTTTTCCGAAATATAAATCCAAAAAGCTTTAGAGTAGTTCGATCTTGTTCCAAAGCTTTTTGTTTATTAGAGATTTAGTCAAAAGTTATCTTTTCTAAGAACTCAGCAGGTGAATATAGTTTCAGAAATTTTGGGTAAATTTTGACTGCCCATTTATTTACATTTCCAAATGGGGCCGTTTATAAATGGAAGTTTTTATTGCAATAAGATTACTGCGATTATTTTTTCTCGACGCACAAAAGGTTCATCCCAAAATCGCGAATCATAGGAATTAACACAATTATCCCCAAGGACATAGTAACAATCCTTGGGGATTTTTATTTCATCATTATGTATTTTTATCCTATCTCCCGGGCATGCCGCAATACGTTTGACCATATTTGTGCCGTTATATTCAAACACAATTATATCTCCAACCTCAAGCTCTCCAAATATCCTTATACCAAAGATTTTATCTCCGGACATAATAGTCGGTTCCATTGAATTTGTCGGAACATAGCCTATGTAAATAACATACCTGAAAAGCAGGAGCACCAGCACAAAGCTTAGCAGTGGTATCAGGAACAACTTCTTTTTCATACGGACTCTCCATATAAAAGCCGAAGTTCAGGAAGCGAACGAAGATACTTTTTCGCTTTTGATACCAGTGCGGTTATTGTGTTTGCATTTTTACCGAAACGAGCGCCAATGTCTTTGGCTGTGTATCCATCATTCATAAGGAGCAATGCATCAATGCCTATTGCGACAGACGGAGACACATTGTGCTTTGCTTTTCTTATAAGTTCGTATAACTCAATCTTCATATCCATATTGGGTTCGTAATCTTCCGGCAGATAAGTGAGTCTGACATCATCGCTTGCATCTTCTTTAGAATGCTTTCGTGATGCATACACGAGGGCATCGCAGATTTCATTCCAAATGAGTCTGTAGGCGTAGGTCGAAAATACGCCGCCTTTATCTGTCGCAGCCGCCTTGCTGAGTCCGATACATCCAACCTGGAAAAGGTCGTCATAGGTATAGTATGGAATATTATGAAGACCACGAACCCTTTGGACAATAACTTTACCTACCAGACCGAGATTGTCTTCTACTAATTTTTGTTGCACTGTAGTTAATTTCATGATGCCATTGCACCTCCTTTACAAAGATTAAAGTTTTTTCGTTTATTATGGCACCTTTCAAGATATTCTTTACTTTTCTCAATAACCTGCTTGCAGTAATACTCGCTGAGGTAGCCGATATGAGCTTGTGACATGGGAGCATCAATGATGCTTGCAAGCCAGTAATATGCGTCATCCTTAGTCATGAATCCCGATTTATATAACTGGTCAAAATAATGATGTGCGGTTTTACGAAGGGCTCTGAGTTCGTGGTTTGCCATGCTGCCAACAGGAATCTTTGTACCTGCGTGCGTTCTTACATAAGCATCGCAACGGGGATAGTGCGAGCATACATAGAGCATCATGCCACGACTGTTATCCCGGTAAATACCATCAGCACTTTTGAAAACCACACTGCTACCACAGTACGGGCAACGGGTAGGTGCAGTGCTTAATCCCTTTCTTTTTTTAGTTTTTCTATTCAATTTAATTCCCTCCTTAGAATGAAAAAAGCCGGAAAGTCTGCAAAAATGACAATACAGAGCCAAAGTGTAGGGAATTTTGTTGTCTCATCCCAACGATTGACTCTGTAAAGTATTAAGCAGCCCTCCGGCCTTATATTCAATTTGGCTTGCATCATTATGGATCGCTCAGTGCGCTAAATCCGTAACGGTTCCTTGCCACTTCCAAGAACAAGTCTAACACCAGGAATTCGTCCGATGTACCGAGAGCCTGGATGCAAGCTCCTGTCACGGTTATAGTATAGCAAAATAAATTCTATTTGTCAAGCCTATCAGTAAAAATTTTGCGTTTTGCACAAAATATTCGCCGAAAGTTCTGATTTTGAATTTCTATCTCAATCTGGAGAAAGAATTTTCTTAAAAATCATCATCTTCCTCGTCATCTTGCACAATTTGTCTGTTTTTGTTGGATATGTTAATCGCAATTAAAATGCCAACCGCAATTACAATTCCACCGACAAACATAATGATATGTGCGGCAGGAACCGCAGGTTCTTTATCTTTAATATCTACCAAGTCATCTTTGTCGGGTTCAGTCTCGCCTGTGACAGAAGCCTGCAACAATGTAACATTCGGAATATCTACAGAAGATTGCACACATGAAAGTATGTAACTCTTGCTGCCTCCGATTTCCAAAGAAAGTAAACCGGTCTCATCTACGGGAATAGCTCCGGGATAAATACCGGCGTCGGTTCTGAGCATGAATTCCACACCGGCCCACTCGGGACCGAGCTGAATTTCGAGTTGCTGCGCTTCAACCACATGGAGCTCATCACCATCGGTTCCCTGAGCAGCAAATGCTGTGGTCATAGAGCAGCATAACATAAGCATGGCAAACACCATACTGAAAATCTTGGTTTTCATCATTTCACCTCTTCTTTTTATAATCGTCCGGAGGAGTTACACCCCATCCGGACTCGAAACTTAAATTAATCTATCCAGTTTTCGCCGTCAGATGTTGCTGCGCCTAAGTGAGTATTGCACGCTTCCATGCAATCGTAGAAGAACCATGCATTGTTATCAGTTACATCAGTAAATCTGTTAAGCTTGGTATAGTTTTCGTTGATGTGCTCCTTGTCAGGAGTACGTCCGGTTGCACGATTGATTACTGTAACGGCCTCTGCACGAGTGATTTCATTATCACCACGGAATGTGCCGTCAGCGTAGCCGTTAAGCCAGCCGATTTCTTTTGCTACGGAAATCTCTTTCACTGCCCAGTAGTCAGAAGATACATCACTGTATTTCTTTGTATTGGACACTGTAGGAAGATCACTGAATAAGTTATAGTAGCGAACGATTATTGTAACAAACTCTGCACGTGTAACCTTATTGTCTGCGCGGAATGTATTATCCGTATAGCCCTTGATTACATCATATTTTTCCAGATATGCAACATAAGATGCGTACCATTCACCGGATGCAACATCCTTGAAAGAAGATTTGCCGGAGATAGTTTCGCCCTTAGCTTCAGCGATGAGGCGGGCAAAGATTGCCGCAGCTTCGCTTCTTGTCATATTGCCGTTCGGTCTGAATGTTCCGTCCGGATAACCGAAGATATAGGATTTGTGTTCAACACCCGGCAGTGTAACCGTACCGTCATCATCGGTAACGCCTGTTACTTCGTTTCCGCTCTTATCCTTGAGAACAATAGTGTAATCAGCCTTTGCATTTGAGCCGGATGTAACTGTGATTTTATAATAGTTGTCATCCGTCAAAAGGTTCATGCCTGCAGGAAGAGTGAGTGTAGCTTTATTTGTTCTGGTGGACTTGGATACGGATACTGTCTTGCCGTCTTTATCTACAACCTTAATTGTTGTGGACGAATAAGAGCTACCGCCGCCTGAAGAACCACCGGATGAACCGCCGGAGCTGCCACCGGATGACTTAACAGGGAGTGTAACTTTACCGTTTGCGTCTGTAGTACCGGATTTTGATGTGGTTTTATCATTGATTGTAACAGATACCCCTTTAACGGCCTTATCCTCGTTATCTTTTACGGTTACAGTTGTCTGGTTGCTGGTTGTCAATGTCTTTCCATCAGGAAGTGTAACAGTTATCTTGCCGTCCTCGATTTTAACAAGTGCATCACCGATGACACCCTTTGTGTCATTTACGAGAACCTTATAAGTTGTTGTTACATCAGCACCCGGTTGGTCTTCTTTACCATCACCGTCAGTATCTTCACCGGTACCGGGTTTGGTTTCTTCAACGCCGGAGTTACCTTCGTTATCAGTAATATCTTCATTAAGTGGCGGGAATACTACAACACCCTTGACGTCGGCCGTACCGCTCATTGATTTTGCTTCCGGTATAACTGTGCCAGACTCGTTTTCATTAGATGCACCTGCACCAGGCGCATCCGGATTTTGAGTTTCTTCCTCAGACTCAGTCGGAACGAGCACTTCGTTTATAATGACCGCGAGGCCCTTAACAGGCGCCCGAGTTTCTCTATCATTTATCTGAACAGTGATTCTGTTGGAATGCTGGATCAAGAGATTGTCAGGAAGCTTAATGTCGAGCTTATTATCCTCGGTGTGAGTAACAAATGCTTTTTCAATGAAGCCTTTTTCGTCCTTAATGGTTACAGAGTACCCGTCAACCTGTGCAAACCCGTTAATATCAGTGTAGTCGGTGTTCGCAGGAGGAACAACGGCTTTACCGTTTTCATCGGTGAGGTTGGTTTCGGTCTTGTTTTTAACATCAGTGAAAGTTACGCTCATATCCTTGACAGGCTTGTCTTCACTATCTGTAACAACCGCAGTAATTCTATTGTTGTAATCGAATATAACACCTTCAGGAAGTACCACACTGATTTTGCCGTCAACGATTTTGATAAATGCATTAGCAATTGGCTTGGTTTCATCTGTGATGTAAACTGTGTAACCGTTAACTGCTGCCATACCAGTTTCATCTGAGTAGTCTTCTGAAAGCGGCGGAACTACGATTTTGCCGGACTTATCAGTCAGGTCAGTATAAGTCTTTTCTTCAAGGTCAGTTACAGTAATTGATTTACCTGCAATAGCAAGACATTCAGAGTCAAGAACAGTAACAGTTGTTCTGTTTGCGTGGCTAATAGATTTGCCTTCAGGAAGAGTGATTAAAATAGTGCCGTCTTCATTATGCTTAACGAAAGCGTTTTCTATCAGACCGATTTCATCGCTGACAATAACATTGATGTTGTCCACTGTTACGCGCCCATGATTATTAGTAAAGCCCTCGCTTACCATCGGGAGTGTTACACGACCATAGATGTCGGTTTTGCCTTTTTCTATATAATCGTTGTCGCCGAGAGCGATGATGGTAACATTTTTCTGAGGATTACCATACTGGTCTTCAACCGTTACGATTACAGGAGCTTCGACAGAAGGTTTTACGCCTTCGGGTAGGTCAACTACGATATTGTTGCTCTCACCGATATAAACATCACAGTCGGGGATGACTACATTTTCTTTATCGGTTACGCGAACTACGAAAGTGAACTTATCTTCGTTTTCATCCTTACCGATAGTTCCGTTATCGTCTCCTGTAGAAGACTGATTGTTAGGAACCTTGAGCTGACCGTTTGCATCTGTTGCACCTGTTGCAGCATTGTTTGATGCGTCATAAATGAAGATCCGGAGGTCAGTTACAGCTTTCTGCGTTTCAGTATGGAAAACAGTGATAGTAGTCTGGTCTTCATAGCCCAAAAGTCTGCCTTTGGGAAGCTTTATAGTCACATCATCATTTACATCAATCGTGATTTTGCTGTCAAAGATAGGAACACTATTTGAGTCTGTCAGAATGATACTGTAGCTACCCACTGTAGCGTTACCATCCTCATCGCTGCGGTCTTCGTCAACGAGCTGCGCAATATCAGCAGACTGAAGTGTAGTACCGCATGTTAAACATTCGATATGCTTAGCGCCGGCATTTCGGATAGTTGCAGGGGTATCAATAATCCAGTCTGACGGAGTATGCCCTAAAGGCTCTTTATAATCTGCTTTGTAGGTGTCACCACATTCACAGGTGTAGGTGGTATATCCCATAGCTAAGCATGTCGGAGCAGTTACAACAGTTTCATAGTCGTGTGCAAGCTTATCCGTGTAATCTGCAACATATTCATCATCACAGTTCTTGCAGGAATAAGTTGTATAACCGAATTCAGTGCAGGTTGGCTCGGTTACAGCTTTGTTGTAGTCGTGAGGAAGCTTATCGGTGTAATCACCTTTATACTCATCATCACAATCGTTGCACTTAAAGATTGTGTACCCCATTTCGGTACATGTAGGAGCAACTACAGTTTCGGTATAAGTGTGCTTAATGCTGTCTTCATAATCTCCGATATAGGACTTGCCGCAATCAGGACAGGTATAAATTGCATATCCGTGTTCTGTGCAAGTCGGCTCTACGGTTTCCTTGCTGTAATTGTGCTCTGTCATGTCAACATAATCACCAACATAGATGTTTCCACAGTCTTCACAGGTATATGTTGTAAATCCAAGAGAAGTACAGGTGGGTTCTGTTACAATGCCCTTATAATTGTGCGGAAGAGTATCCACATAATCACTTACGTAAGAATCTCCGCATTCGCAGGTATAAGTTGTAAAACCGTGTTCTGTGCAAGTGGGTTCGGTAACTTCTTCAATGTAGTCGTGGTCGATTTTATCGGTGTAATCACCGGTGTAGGTATTACCACACTCACAAGTAAAGATCGTATAACCCGTTGCTGTACAGGTAGGCTTAATTACTTTTTCGCGATGGTTGTGACCAAGAGGAAGTGCGAGAACGGTTCCACAGACTTCACAAATCTGAGGTTCTGTACAAGTTGCTTCATCGCCGGGAGTGTGTCCGGTAGCATCAGTTGCCTGAACCATTGTTGCTGTACATCTGTCAAACTGACAATGATATTCAATTATGCCTTCAGTTGTACAACCGGATGAAGTGACTGTGTGACCTTCGTCCCAATCGTGTCCAAGTGCATCTACATAATCATCAACATAGTTGGAACCGCACATTGTACATGTGTATGTGCTGTAACCTTTGTTAACGCAATCCGGAGCCTTGGTAACTCTTTCGTATGAATGGTTAATAATAGGTGTCATATTGGTGATATATGAATCGCCACAGACTTCACAGGTGTGTTCATCATAACCAACGATACGGCAGGTAGGGTTCTTATGTTCAGTATGGTATTTATGTGCACCGAGAGCGGTAGTTTCCTGGTAGTAGTCACCGCAATCACGGCAAAGTGTCAGAACGAGACCGCCTTGCTTACAGGTAGCTTCTCGGATAACGACTTCATCGTAGTCATGCCCTGTTGCGGGAACATAGTTCCTTTTTTCGAGTTCACCACAACCATTACACTGGAATCTGTCATATCCAAGTTCTTCACAACTTGGCTTTACAGTTTCTAAATAATGAAATTCATGCTCGTGAGTGGCGGGAAGAACCACAATAGTGCCTGAATTGAATTCATCTTCGTCAGACTTGTCTTCTGCAAGTATCCATACATAAGAAACACCGTTCTCTGTCATACTCTCTCCGGCATAGCTGTACTCAATCTGATAATATACAGCATTATATCCGGGCTGAACGTAGCTTGGAGCTGTTGTCTTGGTACAAGTATCTGCAGATGTGCCGTAACGGATAGATGTTTTAACACCTCTGTCAGATAAATCATCAACGGTAATAGTATGAGCTTCGCCGTCCTCTACACCGTAGTAAGAAGCTACAACAGCCTTTGCTGTTACATACTCAGATGTTTCATAGTCGCATACTTCGCAGGTTTCTGTAACATAAAAGCGATTGTTTCCAATCTGATCATCAATACTTTTGGAAAAATCATGGTCTTCAAGTCCCATAACAGCTCTTGCGTATGTACCTTTACAAAATTTACAATACTCACCACGTTTGAGAGTAGTCAAATGAGTTTCTTCATTATACGGAACATAGGTTGAACTATCAAAGTCCACGAAGAAGTTATGGTCGCACGGGTTTAAGCAATAAACATTTCTGTTAAAGCAATAATCACCGACACCATCGCCTGAATTGATTGTTCTACAGTTCTGGCAAACCGATTTCGTCCAGTGATATCCACAGTAATAAGCATCAATGCCGGGGGTGCCGTCATCAAGGTTGCCCTTGCTTTTGCCATCGATGCAAGTGCCGTCTGAATAACGTACACTGCGGTTAAGTGCGGTTTCACCGGATTTTGTGTATTCGGGGACACGGTATGTTACTACCATTGTTTCCTTTTCACATACGCAGCAATACAGAGTTTCGTATGTTATGGTTGCATTAACATCAAGCTCGTTGGTTCTGTCATTTGATGAAAGCCATGAATCGGCAGGATCGACATATTCGTTTTCTTGTGCCGCATAAGTTATCACCTGGAAAGTTGATAAAAGCATGGTCAGTGCAAGAAGCACTGATAAAAACGATTTTAATTTCGATTTGGTCTTCATTTGAAAAATTCCTCCTTTTGATTTTTTGAAATTAACTGATTAGATTTAACTAAAGGTATAAACATTTGGCAGTTATTACCTTTATTAAAATGTATGTAAGGGCAGAAAGGCTCATGGCGGTCAAGAAGAATTGTTTGCCTTCCGGTTTCACACAAGGGACATTTCTGCCCCGGAACATCTCTGTTCATAAAAAATCTCTCCTTTGTTTTAACATAAAATCAGACCGCCAGACGACGATAGCCTTTGTCAGCTTCATCGACGCAACGGTCAAGGATTTCATAAAACCTGGACGGTTCAAGTTCTTTATCCAGCCAGTGCGTTGCCCTGTAGGAATAGCAGCCGATTTCCTTGTTTATAGAATGGCTGCCGAGAATACTTTTAAGGTTCAGGTCATTGATAAAATTAAGTTGCCTGGTTCCGCCGGTGTGCTCCAGATTTTTTGCAAGGCAGAATACCATCAGCGGGTGTAGTTCCGAAAAGGAAATCTGCAGATAGTAACCGCGGTACCCGGTCATAACGGAGGTTTCGTCCTGCTCCTCGATGTCCAGTCTGGAGAGAATCATGTTTCGCGTTTGCTCGTACACCTCTTTACGTCGCTGTTTTTCTGTTTTTGTAAGCTCATATCCCGACATATACAAGACCTCCTTTCATACTGATTTTATTAACTCATCATCTTGCCGAAGCAACATGCGTGATGGCACCCCACATGCGGTTCGTATTATAATTGATGCCGAGAATTCTGATGGTAACTCGTGCACCTTTAGGCGGGCGACCGCGTTTGGGGTAATTGCAAAGGCAATCTATTCCGCCGTCAAGCGAAACAAATACACCGTTTACATCTACCAGACTGACTGTACCGACATAACGGTTTCCTATAACATACTTACGCAGCGCCTTTTCATACGGGTTTTCACCAGCCTGTTTAACAGAGGCTTTTACACGGATATTCTTTCGGTTTGACCTGTCAACTTCAAGAATCTTAACGAGTGTTCTTTGGCCGGGAGCGAAATAGCTTTCAGCATCCATCATTCTCTGGTAACTGAGTTCGCTGAGAGGTATAAATACCTCAAGACCAAACAGGTCCACAAATATGCCCGAACGAACTACCGATACAACTCTCACTTCAGCACACACATCGGAATGAAGAATGTAGTTCCCATCTCGGTCTGTACCAAAGTAGTAACTTTTACGCTTATTCTGCATTGCTTCTACACGACTTCCGACTGCAATTTTAGCTTTGGTATCAATGCCTTTTACAATATAATCAATTTCGGCGCCAAGTCGTTTGTTGAGCATAAAGTTCAGAGCATAATCAAGTGGCTGTCCTTTAAGGTCATCGGGCGGTTCAACTGCCTCGTGGAGGGGAATGATAACTTTATACTCACCGTATGCAAGGACTGCAAGAGCTTTTGAGGGGTCTCCCGTAGAATTTTCAATACCCTGAATCTTTCCTGACAGGTGTTTTTTACCACGATAGGATTCGAGCAAGTCAAGAAGTTCGTTCTTTGCTTTGTCCGCATCAGTGACAACCCCCAGTTCATCATCAATCGACATAACATTAGCTTTTTTCGGCAGACTGATTCTGAGCTTTGGTTTTCCATCCCCTTCGACGCCGTCCGGGTTGGCTTTTTCAGCATTATCTGACTTTGTGCCAGACCGATTTTCAGAATCTTCAGGATCCTTTTTACGCCTTCGGGTTCGCTTGGTTTTTTCAGGCTCGGTCTGGTTCTCATCAGGAGTTTCTGCCGCATCTTCGTTCGCAGGGGACTTTGGAGTGAGATTTTCAGGAGTTTGTGCATCGGTCTGAGAAACAGGAATTTTTTCTCCTGAATTTTCGGCGTCTTCAAAACCGGGCGATGATGGTTGTGAGCCATCGGACTCAGTTTGGAGAACGACAGTATCTTCAGTTGTAGTCTCATTGTTGGAGTTAATCGCATTCGAGTTGGAAGCTTCTTCAGCTGTGATTTCTGTGTCAGTCTGTGGTAACGAAGCTTCTACTTCTGAATTCTGACCATGGCTCGTTGGATTTTCGATTTTTTTATCTTCAATCTGAGGATTGGTTACTTCTTCATTAGTAACCATAGGCTTCTTAGCTGGCATAGTTCATACCTCCTTGTAAATTATATTTGAGTATAAAAAAAGCACCTCAGTTTTCTGAGATGCTATTTTAGCATTAAAGCATTATTCGGGACTAATCAAATTCTGTATTCTGCGTTCGGCTTCTTTATACACAAGCTTATCATCACGAATGGAAATAACAATGACTTTCATAACATTGTTTTCTGTTACCAATTCGTAAATAACGCGGTATCCAAGATCACGCAGTTTTATTTTGTAGTAGCCACTCAGTTTGGTAGCGGAATGATTACCAAGCGGTTTTCCGATGCCGTCCGGTGGCGGTAGTGGGCGCAGTGCAGTTTTTTGAATCGCTTTCAAAATCAGTTTACGATTATACGGATCAAGATTCTTCAAATCACGCTGAGCCTCTTTGATATATTCAATCTTCCATTCCACACTAAAGGCTCCTTTGTCATTCGATTTCTACATCCACACCGTCCAAATCGTCCTGAGTGATGCCATGTTCTTTCATCAAATCTTCGTGAGAGATGTTCTCGCCTGGATTAATGTTTGCCATACGGTTTTCTGCCTCGGTATAGAGCATATAATCAGAAAGCGTTTCCATAAGACTCTCATACTGCGAAGGAGAAATAAGAATACATGCGGGCTTATTGTTTTTTACAACAATTTTTGTGCCCGTAAGCTCAACTTCTTCAAAAATCTTTGTGGCTTCACCTTTATTAAAACGGGTAATCGGAACCATAGAGTTCATCATTCCAACAACAGACATATTATTCATACAAAATGCTCCTTTCGGGATTAGTTTTTTCAGTTCCCGTTTATATTATACGACGGAACAATAAAAATGTCAATAGTTTCACAATAAAAATATCGTGAAATTTATCGTGAAATCAAAATTCACTTGGCGGAGTTGCTGAGCTGTAGAGTTTCCTCTTTGAACTCGGTCTGGTATCGGTTGGATTTTTCTCGGAATTTGACGGTTCTGCCGTTTCGGCCGGGCTCTGGGTATCCGTTTCAGGTGGTTTATAGAAGTCAGTATGAGGAAATGATGACGGATTGTATTCCATAACAGACACGCGGCGGATTTTCTTACTCATTGGGTGCTTTGTAAAGTCAAACTTATTTAGCTTCAAAACATTCTGTCCTCTTATAACACATAAGAGTTCTTCGTTCGGAAGTCTTAGCACCTCATCGGGAGTCAAGAGCTTACGTCTGCCTTGTCCCTCAGTATGACGGTATTGCGGAATAACCTGAGCCACTGCCATAGTTTGCCGCACCGTCATGGTAGTATTGATTTGAATACTCATATCCCCGGCACGCTCGGAATAAAAGCTTGCTGTTTCACTGTCGGAACAACCGAGCATCAGTTGTAAATCAGCGTTGCCAAGTATTTCGAGCCACAAGTTGTTGGGGTATCTGTTCTGAAGCTGTCCCAAACTCTGAACTGCCATCATAACTTTTATATCTCTTGACCTGATTACGCTGAGAGTTCTTGCAAAGTCAGAGCCATCTGCTGCACTGCCGATTTTACCAATGTTGTTGAACTCATCAAGTATCATATTAACGGGTACTTCGCAGCGCTGTTCGGGAAGCGAGTCTGCGTACCGAGTCAATTTGGTGAAAAGGAACGAAAAGAACAAAGATGACAAAAATGCCATCGTAGTGTTCTGATCGCTCAAAATCATAAAATATGCACACTTGTGCCTGCCAGGTGATGTCAGGTCTATGTCAGACCGACTTGTGATTGCTGCAACAGATTTATTCTGCAGCACTTGCAATCGTGTGCCCAGTCCAATTATGATTCCTGAACGCACGGTATCACTGGCTTGGGCAAACAAATTGTACGGTGCCCGTGCGGGATGGTCCATAGGAAGCTTTTCAAACATTGCTGTAAGCTGCCTCTCACTATACTGAGTCAGGAGTTGATATACTGCAGGTAAGTTTTTCATCTCCGGGGACCTTGTATTATCAAAATCGACATATAAAACAAGGGCTTTTAACAGATTGGCTTCGCCGTTGTCCCAGAAGTGATCACCTTTGCCGCTACTGGTGTTACCGATTATGACATTGGTCAAGTCCTGAGCCAGTAAGGTATCGCCATGTAAGTCTGACATACAGTTCCATGAATCGCTATGCTCAGGATGCACGAGGTTGAATACTTTCACTTCATAACCCTCGTTGCGAAACATCTCAGCGGTATCCGAGTAGAGTTCACCTTTTGGATCAGTGATTACCACAGACTCATTTCGTTTTATTGCCTGAAAAAGAGCGTTCCGGATAATGGCGCGTGATTTCATGGTTCCCGATGCACCGAATATAGCAATGTGCCGATTGAGTTTGGTATCTTTTGGTAAGCAAATTACATTTCCTTTGTGTTCGCCCAAGATAATGCCTTCGGCTTTTGAGGGAGATGCAATTTCAAGGACATCTTTCATTTCTTTTTCTGTCATCCACGATGCTGTACCATAAGCACCTGTCTTGCTTTTCACAAAACCTCTCGGATCATATTCTTTACCGTCAAACTTATCGTGGAGTTTGATGTATGCAAAGATTCCACCGCCTGCAGCAAGAATTATAAGCATTGCTTTGAATCCATCAGGAGTAAATGACTGCTGCAAACATTTTATTAAACTCCAGTTCACAGGAGGCATAGAGCTTTCGCCAGAAATCCCGCCCGACTCAAGCCAGATGGAGTAATTAGCCAGCAATTGCCCCAGTAACCCTGACAAATACATCAGTGCTGCCAATCCCAGTATGACAATAATTGCAATTCCCATTGCTCTTTTCTTACTGTCCATGATGAATTCACCTCCTTATATAAGTCCAAGTTCAGTTTCTACCAGACTCATTTCAATAACCTTAACTGTTGCGAGCCCCGCCAGAAACGCGTTAACATAATCCGCCTGGAAATCAAAGCAAATCACTTCGCTGTCATACCGATTTGATAAAAGTGCTTCTTTGAATCGGATGAGGCGAGTGACATCACCGTCCAGGTGCGATAAAATATATTTTTGGTTCACATAGGCGTCGTACTCGAATAATCCAAGTCCGTTTGCGATGCTGTCAGACTCAAATAGCAAATCAAGGAGGGTTTTGCTCGCCTCCTCAAGGCATATAAGTCGTAACAACCTGACTCCATTTTCGTCCAGCGGTATAAAATGAATGTGCCTGTAGATACTGTCAAACCGAAACTCAACTCGTTTGTTCTGATCGTTTGCCATCAGAGTGTCCAGCAACACTTTATCAGACTGACCAAAAAGTATAGCCGAGTCTATACTGGTAATGTTGGCATTCATTCTGGATACCTCAATTAAACTGTGAAGTGCCTTAAACTCTCCCATACCGTTCCACTTCATAACGGAATTACGGGTGTTGTACACAGCAAAACATTTGTGATGCGAGAAAACTGCACCAACCATTCGGGTAAACATTGTTTTGTTCATCTCGTTATGTCCAACGTGTTTCAAACACCTGGATGGGTAGAACACGGTTTTGTTCGGTATAAGCGAGAGGAGTTGCTCGTTCTGAAGCTTAGGCAACATATACGGTCTGTACTCCATACCCATTCTCATACACATCGCCACAGCTTCAGCAATCCGATGATTTCGTTCGATGTGGTTTTGATTACCTGGGAAGCGATGATTCCTGAATGCATATAAATACGCTTCCATAGCATCAGGTGAAATCCAATTCAGTATGGGGAGAGCATCTTTATACAGCCTGATCGTTTTGCCGGAACCCTTCCCGGATAAATTCAGACATTTACAAAATATCTTCTCACCAGACTCGGAATTATAAATGGCGTTTTTCTCCGTGAGGCTACGGACCGTTCTCCGGAAACATCTCTCGTTTCCAAGTAAATTAAGTGATGAATATGGGTATTCACCGACCACTGAAAGAATAGCTGCCAGACTGCCCGCTTGACTGCCATGGCGAATATGTATCATTGGTCATCACCGTCGTCTTGGAAGAATTTTGCGACATCATGACTGCTCTCTTTGTCGCAATTTCGGGTGGCAAAACGCCCCCAAACCGCTGAATTTCTGCGGTTTTGGCGTTTTCCTAAAGTGGTGTATTTTTTCTTTCCAAAATTTTGGCGATTTTTACACCTGTTTTTTTCGTGGAATGAATGGTGTTTCATAGAGTTTCACCCCCTCATCTGGAAACATTTTTTCTAAGGAATACCACATTGTAAAATCATCCTTTGGAATGACATAAACTTCTGTGCGTTCATCCTTACCTTTGGCACTGCAATAGTAATGGGAGCATATATCAGGTCCGTCATCAGGCATCACATACAGTGCGATAATATCAGAAACCATATTGATTTCTATATTGTCGTGGTCTCTCTTTTGACGCTCACTTCTGGTTTCGTCATACACATGTCTGTAAACCAAGACACAATCTTTATAACGAACCGGAGGTGCGGTCTTAAAAAAATCACTCATTGCAGGATATAACAATGAGCGGACATAATCAGCAGAGCCTTCACTTTTCTTGGGGAGAAGTAGTGGTATGCGCACTGAAAACCAACCTTCAAATGTGAACCCAATTTCAAGAGGGACACTGGTTCGCATTATGTTGTTGACTTCAAGCCCTGCATTTGGACGACCTGTATATGCAGGTAACGCCCGTGTAAGTAAAACTATTTTTTCGGAGTGTTCTTCCAATTGCATTGCTTTTTCGTAGGCTTCACTGATATGTCCGCTGGTATATAAAAAGCGAACATCATTAATATGCTCGCTCATTACCTGTATTTTGTTTTCTGCTTTATCCAGCACTCTTAGGAATGAATTCTTTTGTTTCATCGGCAATCTCTCCCTCCGAGTAGAATGTTATCTCAGGCTCATCTTTGCCATTGAAATCAACTGTCGCAAACAGACAAGGAGCATTGGGCAATTTGAGCTTCGATGCCATTGAAATGTGCGGAATCACAATAATATATTTCAAATCCTCATCCGGTTGCAAGAGCTTCAACAAATGTTCTTCGCCTTCGTATATAGTTACAATCTCGTATCCCGTGTTTTCTTTTAAGAAAAACAACTGCGAAGGATATACTGCCGGGTAGTGTGCCATAGGATCGACCTGCTCTATAAATTTCAACAGCACCCAAATAGCAAGTATCATTCGCTGATCGGGCTGACACATAGAATCAAGTCCTAAATAGTATCCACCCTTAACATCGGATATCTGGTGCATCCGTTTCAGGTTCTTAATAATCTTAATTGCTGTCTCCGGCTTTTTTTGAAGCATCTTTATAACCTGTGTCGTAGTTAAGGCTCCATATTGAGAAAGCCACTTAACTATGTATTGCTCGTCTTGCAGTAACATTTTTACCACCTCCTTGTGAGTATTTTAAGAGAAATACGCATTTTAAGAATTATGCGTTTTCTTTTTCTTGCGTTCTTTGAGGATTGCTTCCAGTTCCGCACGGTCAGTAGTAATCATTTCCTGTTCTTCTTTGGAAGCCTTGATAACTACGGGAACTTTGTTGTTATTGGAATAAACAAGAGCCTCGCCACGTTCAAAACGGGTAATTGAACGGATTTCAGTTTTGGTAAGCTTCAATACATCCTGAACATATCGTGCCTCATCAGGCTCAAGGTTCAGAATGATTTTATTCTTGGAGTTATTTATAATAGCTCTGCCGTACTTACCGTCTTCAAGACTGAAGAAATCTGAAAGGTCCTGAGTTGCAGAAATGGCTGCACCGCCGAACCCTCGGATTGTCTTGAATATAGTCAAGCAAAATTCCGCCGCGTTCTTATTAGACGCTACACCTATAAGTTGCCATATCTCATCAATGAGTATGGTCTTTTTCTTAGTGATGTCAGCCTTTATGTTATCCCAGACATAATCAAGAGCAATCATCATTCCAACGGGAAGGAGTTTACCTTTGAGTTCGGACAAGTCAAGTACAATATATTTATTCGTAAGGTCCACGTTGGTCTGTTGATTGAATGACTGTGCCGAGCCTGTAACAAAACGGCTGACTATTACTGCAATTCGCTCGGTCATTTTATTTCCAAGCAAATTTTTATGTAAATCACCGAGTATGGGCATCTTTTTCATAACCGGCGGATTTGCTTCTTTGTCGATATATAACGAATCGTTATCGTGGGTAATACCGAAGTCGGCATAGGTTCGTATCAGTGCTTCATCAAGAAGCTGTTCTTCTTCGTTCGACATATCAGGTATGAGAAGTGAGAAGAAAATCATAAGCTGTTGAACCTTTTGTGCCAGCATCGAAGTCGGCTCACTGTAATCAAGCTCATCAATAAGCTCCATTTCAGGAGTAAGCGTATGGCGTATCTCCATAACATTGATACAATGCGGAGAGCCAGGAGAAAGCTTGATATACTGACCGCCTATGTGATTGCAGGCTCTTCTGAACTCATGTCCTTTAATCGGTGCCAGGATATAACACTGAATACCACGCATCCTCATACGAAGCGCAAGGAGCTGCATTGTAAAGGTTTTGCCTGCGCCACTCGTGCCAAGTAGATTGAGATTTGCGTTTTTATTTTTCTTTGTGTTAAACAGGTCAACAATGCAAAGTGAGTTGTTATGACGGTTAACCCCAAGTAAAACACCGGTATCGTCAGACATTTCAAAGCTTGTGAACATATATGTGGATGCTGCACCGCTTGTAAGTACATTTCTCTGGGATTTCTTTTCGAGGAAAGGTACTATGCTTAAAAACGGCATTACCGATTTGAAAGCAGCTTCCTGTTTGAATCTGCAATCACTGGTGAACATATCCATTGATTTAAGCATATCGGTCATTTGCTGTTTACGCCACATCAGTTCATCATAGCTCTTTGCGGAAATCGTAATAAACACGGACATATAAAACAGGTCTTCGTTGTTATTTGCAATTCCGTTTTTGATGAAATATCCTGATTGAATGGAGTTTGTGAGTTCTTCATAGTCTGTGCTCGTATCCTGCATACTGCGAAGCTTAGTTCGGTTGAGTCTGATACGCTGTGCAACCTTATCAATTGTTTTGCTTCGATTTTCACGGCGCAAGTGAACATCAACGTCAATTCCTTCGCCTGCATTTATAAGTGATGACATCCACCCGGCACGAACTGCACTGGGGTATCCATCGCCTTTGATATACAGGAACGAATAATAGAGCCCATCCATAACGATATAATTGCTATGTTTAAGGGAAATTCCTCTTGGGGCAAGGAAATTCACCATCTTGATATGAGGAACGGGATCAATGCCGATTATTTTGTTCTTAGCGGCCATTGTGTCAACGACAACACGGTTGACTCTTGACGAAAACGGTTCATCAACACAAGAACGGCGGTTAAAGAACATATATAAAATCTCTGCTGTTGCCTCATCGGGATCCTTTGGTTGCAGGATTGAGTTGCCACACTGAAGAAAATATGCTCTTGCAGTGTGTTCTGCTGTCTGCAATGCGCCGTAAATTTTGCCAATGTCATCGCTATCAGTACGGTGCATATCCTCATACTGGAATATAAGAAAAAAGCGTCGGGTTAATGCCTCACGGCTTCCGACGTCTTTAATCAGTTTCAAATAACCTTCGCCAAGATGCTTGCACTGTTCGTTTTCCTCATCTTCAAGTTCTTTTCTTACCATAGCGACGTGTTTGTCGGAGTCAGCTTTACGGGTAATGCTCTTAAACTGAAGTCGCATCGGAGAAATTTTAAGCCAACTTGCAAATGAGGATATAATGCCGAACTGTTCTTCACTTGAACGAAGCATAAAGTTGATGGGTTCTATTTCCAATATTTTTATATACCTGCCATCGGTAGTTTCAATAACACCGTAATTTATATCCTTGATAGGTATAAAGTCTTGCACAAACTCAAGCTTTTCAGGCTTTTTTCTTTGCTTTGCCTTTTTTTCTTTTTTTGAGCTGGCTTTGGTCATATTTATATCCCACCCTTCTGAAATGTAGTGATCTGCGATTAAGGAAGTAGCGGAATATATGACCTGTATATTGGAACAGAGAATCGCCGTCAATGCCCATCATTGATACTACTGCCAGCGGAATCAGTGTTATTGTCATCACAACAATTCTGATCGTACCGGGCATTGGAATAAGCATCAGCTCAGGATATCCAACAAGAAGAATAACAATTATGGTTTCAATAGCGTTCCTCGGTTCAAGCATTCCGCCGAGTAATTTTCCTGAATCGGTATAGTTTGCCGGTATGGCATAAATGTTGTTATATTCTTTTTCTTCCAAAATAATCACCTGCCTGTATTAAGGAGATACGGGAACTGCCGTATCTAAGTTTACATTTTTCACTCGCCTCAGTACCAGACTGGAATCGTAGCTTGGTGTATTAAGAATAACACCAGTACCGCCTGAAGAATGAACCCACATTCGTTCACCGCCTTCGCCATATCCTGCAAAAACAAGGACATGATTCCAACCACTACCATCAGATTCAGCAAGGAAACCAAGGTCTCCGACTTTCAAATCTGAGGCTGATACTGAAACTGTATTCGGATATTGACCGGATGTGCCAGCTCCGATGTCAACACCCAATGCCGTTAAATACACCCAAGAAGAAAAGCCACTGCAGTCGAGTCCGAAAGGTCTTATAGTTCCTGTACTTGCGGACCCGGCTGAAGTAACTAATTTAGGGGTGTTCCATTCATCGTTCCAACCTGCAGCACTTTTACCGCCCCAGAAGTAAGGGACTTTGCCAACAAGTGAAAGACCTGTTTCCAGAAGTGCTTTTCTTGCACCCGTAACGCCTTGACTGTTGACGTATGCGATAAGTTCTGCATCGGTAAGAGGAACTGCCTGACCTTCGCCTAAAGAGCCGTATAAGGTCATTTTAAGAGAGTTTGCCATATTGCTTATTGCTACACCATAGGTAACATTAAACTGGCTGTATGTAGCATCTACATCAATCCCAAAGGCATCGGTTATAACCGTGTTATCAAAGGGATGGATGGTGCATTCCACATATTTGACCGTCTCGGTGGTTGTGGAACCGTCTGCTGCCGTTACTGTCCGTGTGGTTGTTTTTTCAACATAAGTGACAGGAAACATACGGTCAGAAACATTTCGCATCTTTGATAGCATATCATCCTGACTGGTTCCTTTTTGCTCCATAGAAGCCGAATATGCGGCTAAGATGTAACAGGTATCATAGCCGGCAGAGCTTTGTGCATGATTGATAAGCGCTGCCATTGATAAATCGTAATCGTAGCCACCGTCTGCTATAATGCTTTCAACCTCAGCGAAAGAAGTATTATATCCTTCTTCAATAACGCCTGATACTGCACCTGCAAGGTCATTGTATGTTTGGGTGATAGTAACACCCGGAGCAGGTGGAGCATCATCTGTCCCGAAGATGTAGTCCATTATAATAGACGGCAACGATACGATTAAAGTAATGAGAAAAACAAGGCATAAGCAAATACAAACGAGTATTTTGAATAAGGTGTGCCTCATAGCCCATGCCGCAGCGATTATAGCACCCCACGGACCACCTGCAGCAGTACCGGATGCTATCTCTGCAACAGCTTTTCCACCTTCAACTCCGGCTTTAACTGTTGCTGCTGCAGCATTTGCAGTTGCTTTTGCACCTTCTGTAGCTGCAGTTGTTGCCGCAGTTTTACTTGCTTGTTTCGCTGCATTTGCCATTTGTTTCGCGGCTCCGGCGTAATTATCCTGACCGTCACCGATTTGACTTTTTTGTGGTTCAGACATAGGCACACCTCCTTATATAAGACGGACAGCCTGTGTGTCAGACTGTCCGAATATTTTATCTCTTACGTTTCGGTGGTTTGATTTCGGTCTTTTCACGGCGTTTTGGTTCTGAGAACCTTGACGGTGTATTCTTGTAACGGACAGTTTCAACAGTTCGTGTTTTAACTGTATCCGTGTCTTCGTAAACAGGTTTACCGTCTTTACCGTAAACAGGCTTTCTTTCAACTGCCGATTCGCTATGAATTGCGTACCACTGACTTCCATTGGCATCTTCATATACCTGATAGTTACCACGTGGAGCAGCGTACTGTGCAGTGTCATAGAACATAGTGCCACTGCCGTCCTTATTACGAACCTCAAAGTAACCGTCCTGTCGGCTGCTACCATCAACAGAAGCAACACTTGCTTCGTATCCGGGCATAAAGGACTGGAACTGTGCCTGGTTATATGCATTTGCTGCTTCACCGGATTCAAATTTGGGAGAACTTGCGTGAGGTTGCATTGCATACCAGTCAACACCGTTCGCTGATTGCATAACGGTATGAGGTGCGTCAGGCTCTTCGTAGTTGGCACTGCTGTACCAGAGGGTATTGTTTCCGGGTTCTCCTGTAGCTTCGACAACACCAGCACCTTGAGGAGTGTAGGTTGTGCCTTCTGCCATTTCGGGGAAGGAAACATCGCCTTGAGGTGCATCTGCTGTATTTCCGATATATTGCGGAGCAGATACCGTACCATTTGCCAGGTCTGTACCGGACACCTGATACCAACTGCTACCGTCATCAGCAGTAACAACATTATGATCACCTTCAGGCTCAGCGTACATAGCGCTATTATAAAGCATTGAACCGCCATCAGCGCCACTTGCTTCAACAACACCGTTTCCAGTCTGGGTGAACTCTGTACCTTCAGGCATTTCAGAGAAGGAAACACCATTGTCGCCTGTAAATTGAGGAGGCATATCCCCGGATGACATTTGATACCAGGTATTTCCGTCACCGTCTGTAACAACGGAGTGTTCACCTTCAGGTTCAGCATACATAGCACTGTTATAAAGCATTGAGCTTCCGTCAGCGCCGTTTGCTTCCATAACACCATCGCCAACGGCAGTAAAGGATGTACCATCGTCCATTTCGGGGAAGGAAACATTATCTCCACCGATAAAGGCAGGAGGAGTAACAGAACCATCTGCAATTCCTTCTGCGGACATTTGATACCATGTATTTCCGTCAGCGTCAGTAACAACAGAGTGTTCGCCTTCAGGCTCAGCATACATTCCGCTGTTATAAAGCAAGGATTTTTCGCCGGGCGAGCTTGCTTCAATAACTCCTTCATCTGCAGTTCTGAGGACTGTACCATCTGCTGCATCTGGGAATGTAGCAGAAACCTTACCAGCTTCCGATACATCTCCATTAAACTCAGGAACAGCGTAGTATGCACCTGCGCCACTTCCACTTGCCATTTGGAACCATTGACTGCCGTCTGATGCCGTTACAACAGAGTGAGGAACATCAGGTTTCTCATACTGAGCTGCATTAAACATTTCGACAGAGGCATTTTTACCGTCAGGACTTGTAGATGTGGTACTGATTCTACCACCTGTAATCTGAGTATTAGTAAGCTTTTGACCTGCCATGTGCGGCATATAATTACCAAGACTTCTGTCAGCAATATTTCCTGCGATGGTGCCTGAAACATCAGAGGTTCTTGAGGCAACAGAAGAAATAGACTCGCCATTTAAGGTTGCACCTCCACGTGCTGCCATACCTCCAAATGCTCTGCCGACAAATCCGATAGTTCCGCCCATGCCCATTCGTGAACCGCCACTTACTACAGCGTCACGAACATAACTGTTGCCCTTGAATTTGCTTGCAAACCCGCCTGCAAATCCTGCCGAAGCTGCTCCGGTTCCTGTTGCAGAGCTTCCGCCTCTGAAAACATTACCGGCACTTCTTGTACCACTGCCGATACCACTTACAACTCGTGCGGCCATAAGCAGTTCCATACCCATACTGCTTCCGGTCTGGGCAACATTCAGACCGATGGAAGCCAGGTAGCTATCAAATTTCTGTGCAGTTTTCAAAAATGCCAACGCACAGAACAGCCATAGGAAAATACTGCCTTGTCCTGTTGACAAAGCACCGCCGTTTCCAACAAACTGTCCCATTGAACTGTTGAAAGCTCTCAGGAACCAAACATTCATTACAAGCAGTAGAAGCTGTGAACCAACCATGTGACACCACGATCTGAACACATTGCTCGTTGTTTTTGAGGCGCCCATTGAATATGCAAGAGGAGATGTATAACAAAGAACACCTACAACCACATATCTTTCAACAGTTTCAAGCAGAAGTTTGAAGTAATTCCAACCAAGTGCTATTTCCAGTATGACAAGGAGTAACAAACCTACGACCGATACGACCGAAACAATAGTCGTGAGTCCGTTGCTAAGCGCACTTCCAACACCTGCGAAGGTAAAATCCTCAGCTGACATTGTTACATCCATCAGCGCCGTATATGGTGCTGTGGCAATATCAAGTGCAAGTGTGAAAATAGGCTTTGCATAACCGATAAGCAGTGCGAAAAGTGAGCTTCTGGCGATTAATGTCCACGGATTTTCTGCTTCTGTAATAGGTCCACCGAAAATCCTGAACAACTGCCATACTGTTACCAAGAACAAGATAGCCCATCCTGTGTACTGCATAACAGTAAAAGCTTTTTCAACGAATGGAAAGTATTCTTCCATCGCTGTCATGTCTGTGCCGAGAGCATTCAAGAACAAGCCGGATACTGCATCCATCAAATCGGTTACGATACTGCTTATCCATGTAACAATACCCTCAAATATCCAGTCAAGCAATTTTTATCACCTCCGTACTGCCTGACAAGGAGAAGGCACTAACCTGTGTAGTTTCCGCCTTCGATTAGAGGCTGTAAGTAGGCAACCACAAATCCAAGTGAGTTAAGAATTATCCAGGTGATTATAATTCGCTTTAACCAACTGGTAGCTTCATCAACAGCACGCTGATTTCGTGAAACCATTCTGACAACCAAAGCAATAGCAGCAACCGTTACCGCAACAATGGTACTGATAGCAACAATCTCGCCGTAGATATCTTTCATGATGTCTGAAAATCTTGACCAGATATCCGCAGCAGGTGCAGCCATTGTAGGATTGATAGATAAAATCATTCCTGACATTGCAGCGACCACTGACCAGTAAACTGTCTGAAGCTTATTGCTTACGCTTAACTGTCTTTTCATGCTAATAACCTCCTTCTTGAAAAATCGGCAATAAAAAATGCCGCCTTTATAAGCTCAAACGAGCCTTAAAAGCGACATCTTATTGTCCGGTCCCACTTTTGGACACTACCATTATAGCACTTTTCTATTTGCTTGTCATCGGCAAAACTGTGCCAATTTTGTGCCAATTTTCTGCCATCGGAAATTATCAGCTTAATCCCTCCAGTAAAGTGAGCATTTCAAGCCAGAAATCAACGTCTTTTGCCGGAGCTGCCCACAGACGAATTGAAAGAATTGTAATGGCCTGCGAACGAAGTCTGTAATAATGTCTTGGGGAAATATCCAGCCTGTATAGAATATCCGTCAAACTAAGATTTTCAGGGGTTATAAAGGTCTGGTATATAAGATTATATAAAATCTCTCCATTTTCAGGCTTTTTCTTCAGAACAGTAAGAGCCTCGTTAACTCTGTCAAGCAAAATACGGGATTTTCTCACGCCTTCAATACGGCTTTCAAGTTTTCTGTTACCCATAGACATCTCAACGTCAATGTGGTCTATAAGCTCATCCAGATTTTCAAACGGACGGTCTAACTCTTCAGCAACATTATCAGGGAAGCATTCAAGCATCCACGCAATAGTCCTGTAATTCTTCAGGAGCATAAGTGTGTTGTGATAAGTGTTTTTCTGTTTTGTCTGCCGAGCATTACGGATTCGTTCATCATCAATTCTGTGATCTCCTAAAATGCCTCTTTCGGTCAAAAGGGTGATAAATGCATCGGATTGTACTCTGATGCGTTCTTCCTGTTGTTCATACAGGGATATATTGTTTTTATTTTTACTCATAATTCGATTCTCCTTTTCAGCAATTCATAATGTCCGAGGGAAAACAAGGACCTCGGATGTTATTCGCTTCAATAACTGCAGTGTAACTCTTATATATACTCTGGCAGTCATATTCACAATTCTTACAATTCTCACAGTGAGAAATATACGCGCGTATTATAGGGGCTGAAAGTGCAACACGATTTTCCTGAGCTTTTTCTGTTGATTCCTGAGTAAGTTTTCTGCTATACCAAGAAACAAGTTTATTGATATGCTCGTGGTCATTAGAATTTTTGTGTGTATTCGCTCCTAAAATGCGTATTCTGTCTAAAATACTCACGATTTCTGCGTCTGTGGGCATTGAAACCTCTTTATTTGATGGATAAAGTTTATTATAAATGAGGCAACCGTAAGAGCCGGGAAGGCGATATAGAGCGAAGACATCCCCATGTTTTTTCAAAAATCTCCATACCTTTGTTTTTTCCCAACCCCAGCGTTGTCCCAAGGTTTCCAAAGTCAGTATGGCACCGTATTTCTCATATTGAACAGTCGGTGCCAAAAAAGAAAACGCATTGTTTGGATCTTCAAATACCGTGTGGCACCATAAATCCAACCATGCGTCTGATTCTTCAAATATATAATTTTCTTTTGCAAGTCTTTCTGTTATATTACGAGGGAGGCATAGGAAGCCATACCCTTGAGTGGTATATACATTTCCATCCATACATTCTGCACCTGAGCATTTTACCACCCAATCGCAAATCTTATATGTAAGCTTTTTTGTCTTTTCGTCAAGTGTATAACTGATATAACCAAGTTCCATTAGCCTGTCAAGCGTTTTAAGGACATCTGATCGTTTCTTTATACCAAGAATACTCTTTATGCCAACAATACCGCCTGACCACTCTCCAACATTTACATGGTTAGTATAACCACAATACTCGGCTTGTCCTTTACGAAATGCTGCACGGGATGCAAGCTTCGTCCAACAACCCATTAAGCCCTTGCCCATCGGTGGGGTAGTCCGGGGGAGCTTTACCCATTCGTACTTCATTAAGCACTTCATAGCGAACAATCCTTTCTATAAATAATAAAAGAGCAGTGTTTTTAAGAAAGCACTGCTCTAAATGTGTTTAGTTTACTACCAGTGATGGCATCATGTTTGCATCATTAAATATTGTAAATGTAACTGTAGATTCAAGCGCGCTTCTTGCTATAACGCCCATCTTCTCAGTAACATGTGTATAATATCTTAATGTAAATTCAAGTTTTGAGTGTCCAAGCATTTCTTGAACATAGCGCGGACTTACGCCACTTTCAGCAAGAATTGTAGCGTATGTATGCCGAAGATTGTGATATTTAAAATGGATTCCCAAATCTTTCTTGCAAACCCTCGACATAAATTTTATACTATTTGTAGTGAGCATATCTCCGTTAAGCTTCACATTTACAAAATCATCAATTTCCATAAGGAATTCTTTGTTTCTTTCAAGACGATTTGTAACAAAATTGCGCCTGTATCCATCTCCATATAATTTCTTATTATCCTCATGGTGTTGTTTAAGCTTTTTTAGATACTCGCAGAAACTATCCGTTATATTTACACTACGATATGCATTCTTTGTTTTCAAAGGACAAAAACACCATTTTCTATCTTGAAATAGCAATTGCTTCCATACCTTGATTTTTTTGTTTTCAAAATCTATATCAGGCCATTGGAGGGCAAACGCCTCACTTTCTCTAAGTCCAGTGTTAAGAGCTATATAATATGAAACAATAATGTTTGTGCCTTGCAAACGGTTTTCCATCAAACGTCGTTCTTCATCGTTGTATGTTTTTATTTCTCCAACATGACGCGGATCGGGTGGCGCTGTAACAGCTGGGAAAATGTTTTTCTTTGTATATTGTCGTTTATGAGCAAAGCCAAACAATACTTTCAACAATTTAAAAAGCCCTTTGACATATTCCTCGCTATAAGTTATCATTTTCTCGTTGATAAAATCATCAATCATACTTGAAGTTATCTGATACATAAAGTATTTATCAAAAGGCTCCTGTAAATGATTTCTGTAAAGAGACTTATACCTGACAATTGTTGCGTAGGCACGAGTAGCAGGTGCTTCTTTTTCTATAAACTCATTATATACCTCGCAGAAAGTTATTTTTTTGTTTTCTACAAAGTCTCCAGTCATATTATAATTGTATATGACCTCATTCATAGCTTTAGTTGCATCACTCTTTGTTCGGAAACCACTTCTCTCAATTTGATTACGCTTTCCATCCACCACTCCAAACTCAACTCGGTAAGACCATGTCGCTCCTTTTTTACGAACACTACCTTGCATAACTTAATCCTCCTTTGCGGTATTCTTACTTTAATTTTAGCAAATAAATAACAGGAATCTTAAGTTTTGAAGCAAAAATTTTTTTCCCACGTAAAAAACAAGTTCTACGCCCCTCAAACCCGCATGGTTACTGGGTTTAACGGTATCTACGTGGGAAAGGGATGAAAAAATGCATTTTCAAACCGTTTTTCCCACGGATTTCCCACGCGACAGAAAAATACAATAAAATACAACAAAACCCGATTAACGCAAATTTGTTAATCGGGTTTCAAGACCAAGTGGCTGAAAAGCCTTATTTTAAGCCATTTTCAGAGTGTATCTAATTGTATCTAATCGTATCTAATTAGAATTAAAAGAATCTCTTCAAAAGGCCCTCAAATGCTTTTCCATGTCTTGCCTCGTC
>CACXES010000159.1 GCA_902766745.1 uncultured Ruminococcus sp. | reverse complement strand
GCGTTTGACGATCAGTGCACGGGAGCAAACCCGAGATATCCGCTGATGAGCGAGATAAAGCAGATGTACCTGAACGCATACTACGGAATACACGAGAAAGACGCAGTAAATCCCATAGAGACAATAGACGGTGTTAATGCGGATGCACGTGATTTCAAGAAAACCTATCGTGACGCAGATAATAAAAAGAGAGTATAAGGGGGCATATACAATGAAACTTGACAGAATTATAGCAGTCAGAAACAACAAAACCGTATATCGTGACGGTGACCTTTGTATGAAGGTATTTAACGAGGATTTTTCAAAGGCGGACATCTTGAACGAGGCTCTCAATCAGGCGAGGGTCGAGGAAACAGGCCTTAATATTCCGAAGGTAAAAGAGGTAACGGTAATAGACGGAAAGTGGACAATCGTGTCCGATTTTATAAACGGAAAGACCTTGGCAAGACTGATGGAGGAAAATCCCGACAAAAAGGACGAGTATATAGACTTCCTGGTGGAATTGCAGCTTAAAATGCATTCCATGGTATGTCCCGCACTTAACAAGCTTAAGGATAAGATGAACGGAAAGATAAGCCAGACAGACCTGTCGGCAACGGTTCGTTATGACCTGCATACACGGCTTGAGTCAATGCCGAAGCACAACAAGCTTTGCCACGGCGATTTTAACCCGTCGAATATAATTGTTGCCGAGGACGGAACTCCGTACATACTCGACTGGTCACATGCGACCCAGGGCAACGCCTCTGCGGATGCGGCGAGAACATACCTCTTGTTCTGGCTGGACGGCGACATAGACGGCGCAAAGAAGTATCTCGAAACCTTCTGCCAGAAGAGCGGTACGGCTATGCAGTACGTTCAGAAGTGGATGCCGATTGTTGCGGCATCGCAGACCGTAAAGGGCAATGAGCATGAGCGCGAATTCCTGCATTCGTGGATTGACGTTGTGGACTACGAATAAAAATGACGGACAGCGAGAGAGCGCGGCGGTATAAGCCGCTGCGCTGCGCTGCCGTTTGGCGGACACAGATGCGGCGATGCTTTTATGCGCCGCTTTGAACAGAATTATTTGATATAAATAAAATGTAATACATTATTATAAAAATATATTAGCCGCAAAGGCGGCGGATAAGGAGTTTCTTATGAAAATTACGGTGTGTATAGGTTCATCCTGCCATATTAAAGGGTCAAGACAGGTGGTTGAAGGCCTGCAGTATTTGATTTCAGAGCATAACCTCGGCGATAAGGTCGAGCTTTCCGGTACCTTCTGTATGGGAAAGTGTAAGGACGGCGTATGTGTTACGGTTGACGATAAGTTCCACTCGGTAACGCCGGAGAGCGTAGATGACTTTTTTGAAAAAAACGTGCTGAGTGTGGTGAAATAGAATGACAATTGAAATTTGTGTCGGCTCGTCATGTCATTTAAAGGGGTCGAGGGAGCTTGCGGAGCGTTTCCAAAATGAGATAGAAACCCGTGGCCTTGATGCGGAGATTACTCTTGCGGGCTGCTTCTGTACGGGAAAGTGCAACCGCGAGGGAGTGACCGTTGTTATAGACGACACTCCGTATATCGGCTTGACTGTCGACAAATTTGACGAGTTCTTTAAGACAAATGTGCTCAGCAAATTAAAGGAGGCATAGAAAATGGCAGATTGTCTCACATTGAAAAAGTCAAACTGTAAAAACTGTTATAAGTGTATCCGTCATTGTCCGGTAAAGTCAATAAGATTTTCGGGCAATCAGGCGTATATAATAGGCAACGAATGTATTCTCTGCGGACAGTGCTTTGTCGTCTGTCCCCAGGATGCAAAGCAGATCGTTGACGAGACCGAAAAGGTAAAGGTGCTTCTGCAGAGCGGCGCACCGGTATATGTCAGCCTTGCTCCGTCCTTTGTGGCAAATTATGAGGGCGTGGGTATCGGTGCCATGCGTGAGGCACTCAAGGCTCTGGGCTTTGCGGATGTGGAGGAGACGGCTCTCGGCGCAACAATAGTAAAAAGAGAGTATGACAGAATGATAAACGAGGAGGAGCGGGATATTGTCATTTCCTCGTGCTGTCATTCAATAAACCTCTTGATACAGAAGTACTTCCCGAGCGAGCTTCCGTATCTTGCGAACGTTATGTCGCCCATGCAGGCTCACTGCAGTGATATAAAGAAGCGTGTCCCCGACGCAAAAACGGTGTTTGTCGGTCCGTGTGTTGCCAAAAAGGACGAGGCGCAGTATTATGAGGGAATAGTCGATGCGGTTCTCACCTTTGACGAGCTGACTAAATGGCTGAAGGAGGAGAATGTTGAGCTTAAACCCGAGATGGACAACAGCGAAAACAGCAAGGCGAGATTTTTCCCGACTACGGGCGGAATCCTAAAGACGATGGCGAAGGACAACCCCGAATATTCGTATATGGCAATTGACGGAGTCGAAAACTGTATGGAGGCTCTGCGTGACATAGAAAGCGGCAGGATACATAACTGTTTTATTGAGATGTCGGCGTGTGCGGGAAGCTGTGTGGGCGGTCCCGTTATGGAGAAGTTCCACCGCTCGCCGGTAAAGGATTACATGGCGGTATCGCGTTTCGCCGGCAAGCGTGACTTTGACATTGCGCAGCCGGACGCACTATCCATAAAGAAGACCTTCACGATGATAGAGAAGAAGCTGCCCGAGCCGAGCGAGTCCGAGATTTCGGATATCCTGCGGCAGATGGGTAAGTTCAAGCCCTCGGACGAGCTTAACTGCGGCACCTGCGGATACAGCACCTGCCGCGAAAAGGCGAAAGCGGTAATCCAGGGCAAGGCGGAGATTTCCATGTGCCTGCCCTACTTAAAGGATAAGGCGGAGAGCTTCTCTGATACAATTGTAAAGAATACGCCGAACGGGCTGATCGTTTTAAACGAGGCACTGGAGGTTCAGCAGATAAACGCCGCCGCACTGAAGCTCATGAATCTAAAGTCGGACAAGGATATCCTCGGAGATTTGGTTGTCAGGATTCTCGACCCGAAGCCGTTTATGGATGTTTTGGGCACGGGGCGGAGTCTGCATGATATGAAGGTGTATCTTGCCGAGTACGGAAGGTATGTCGAACAGACGGTTATATACGACAAGGAGTATCGCTTAATTGTGTGCATAATGAGGGATATAACCGACGAGGAAAGCGTCCGTGCGAAGAAGGAGGATATCGGTCGTCAGACCGTAGAGATTGCTGATAAGGTTGTGGACAAGCAGATGAGAATTGTTCAGGAAATCGCTTCGCTTCTCGGTGAGACGGCGGCGGAGACGAAGATTGCTTTAACGAAGCTGAAGGAGACAATAGCTGATGAATAATTTGTGTGCGGACATAGGCTATAAAAGCGTAAATCATTACGGCGAGCAGCTTTGCGGCGACCATGTGGATATTGTGGAGCAGGGCGAAAACTCCACCGTCATTGTGCTTGCCGACGGTCTTGGCAGCGGTGTTAAGGCGAGCATACTCTCCACACTGACATCGAAAATCATTTCGACCATGATGGCGGAGGGAATCGCACTTGAGGAATGTGTTTCGACCATTGCGGCGACGCTCCCTATCTGCTCGGTCAGAGGTGTTGCGTATTCCACGTTTACTATCATTCATCTCATCGACAACGAAATGGCAGAGGTTATACAGTATGACAATCCCCACGTCATACTCTTTCGGGATAACGAAAACTACGACTATCCCAAGGCGGAGATGAACATTGACGGCAAAAAGGTTTATAAATCCGTGATAAAGCTTCAGGAGAACGACACCTTTGTCGCTATGAGTGACGGCTGTCCCCATGCAGGGATCGGAATTGCCTACAACTTCGGCTGGAACCGTGACGATATAATCGAGTTTCTTCAGCCGCTGACCTTCAATGACTTTACGGCGAAGACCCTCGCCACTATTTTGGTTGACGAGTGCTTCAAGCTTTACGGTGAGAAGCCGGGCGATGATGCCACTGCCTGTGTTGTGAAGATAAGGCGCAGAGCACCGGTGAATATGCTGTTTGGACCGCCCTCTAACCGTGATGACGCAAACCGTATGATGTCGCTGTTCTTCTCCAAGGAGGGGAAGCATATCATCTGCGGCGGAACTACCTCGTCCATTGCGGCGAAGTTCCTGCACAAAAAGGTCAAGGCAAGTCTTAAGTTCGAGAGTGCGGATGTTCCGCCGATAGCCGAGATTGAGGGCGTTGATCTTGTGACAGAGGGCGTAATCACCGTGAGCAAGGTTTTGGAATACGCCAAGGATTACCTTAAGGATAACGAAAGCTACACCCACTGGGGCTACAAGCGCGACGGTGCGTCGCTGATTTGCAGGCTCTTGTTTGAAGAGGCGACGGATATAAACTTCTTCGTCGGACGGGCGATAAACCCTGCACACCAGAACCCGGATCTGCCGATTAATTTCAGCATAAAGATGAACCTCGTTGAGGAGCTTTCCAAGTGCCTCAAGGAAATGGGCAAGAGAATAAAGGTAAGTTATTTCTGATAATATTTACGGAATTACGATACAGAGAGGAATTGGAGTATGAGAAAATTTGACACTAAGGTTCAGTATTTAAAGTACAAGGTGCTGCGCGAGGTAGCGAGAGAGGCGTGGAAGGACACCCTGTGGGAGAATGTTCTGGACATTCCGAAAAAGATTGTACCCGGAAGAGAGTCTACCATGCGCTGCTGCGTGTATAAGGAGAGGGCGATTCTCGCCGATCGGGTGAAGCTTGCCATGGGCGGCGACAAGGACAACCCGAATGTGATTGAGGTCATAGAGACCGCCTGTGACGAATGTCCCATGGGCGGCTATGAGGTAACAAATTCCTGCCGAGGATGCTTGGCTCACCGCTGTGAGGACGTGTGCAAAAAGGGCGCAATTACGTTTGACCGTGACCACGTTGCACATATTGACAAGTCAAAGTGCGTGGACTGCGGTGCTTGCTCCAAGGTCTGCCCGTTCAATGCAATTGCAAACAGAAAAAGACCGTGCCAGAACGCCTGCAAGATCAAGGCGATTTCCATGAATGAAAACAAGGCGGCAAAAATCAACAACGATAAGTGCATTGCCTGCGGTGCGTGCGTATATCAGTGCCCCTTCGGCGCAATCAGCGACAAGTCTTACATTTTGGACGTTATCGATATTATTAAAAAGAGCGAAAACAACACAAATTACAAGGTTTATGCCGTGGTTGCACCGTCTATTTCCAGCCAGTTTAGGTATGCAAAGCTGGGTCAGGTTATAACAGGGCTAAAGGAGCTCGGCTTCCACACGGTGATCGAGGCGGCACTCGGTGCGGATATGGTTGCCTATTCAGAGTCGGAGGAGCTTGCTGAAAAGGGATTTCTTACCAGCTCCTGCTGCCCGGCGTTTGTGGATTATATAAGAAAGGCGTTCCCCGACATGCTGGAATACGTATCGCATAACCTTTCGCCCATGGCCACAATATGCAAATATATTAAGGAAAACACCGATAAGACGGCAAAAATTGTGTTTATAGGGCCGTGCACATCCAAGAAGATGGAGGTGCAGCAGGAGAGAGTGCGTCCTTATGTGGATTCATGCATTACCTTTGAGGAGCTTCAGGCACTTTTCGACAGTGCAGATGTCGATATAACTACTCTTGACGAGAGTTTTCTTGATAACGCTTCATACTTCGGCAGAATCTTCGCACGCTGTGGGGGACTTGCCGACGCAGTGCAGCAGGGCTTGAAGGAGCATGGATATGATGATTTTGAGCTTAAGGCTCAATCCTGTGACGGTATCGAGGCGTGCAGAACCGCTCTGCTTAAAAAGAGCAAGGGCGTACTGGATGTGAACTTCATCGAGGGTATGGCTTGTATCGGCGGTTGTATCGGCGGAGCGGGCTGCCTGACCCACGGTGAAAGGAACAAGGCAGAGGTTGATAAGTACGGCAGAGAGGCGTACGAGAAAACAATTACCGATGCGATATCAATTTTAAAATAAATTTCCGGTTTTGTATTGCATTTTCGGGAAAAATGTTGTATAATAAGATAAATAGAACGATAGGGGAGCTTGTGTCGGCAGGCTGAGAGGAAGTCATCCAACTTCGACCCTTTGACCTGATGCGGATAATGCCGCCGTAGGAAGCTTAAAACCGGCTATATGCGGACAGTCCGATCGGGGCTGTCCGTTTTATTATAGCGACTTTGTACCGTAAATCCGGGGCGGAGCCGCAAAAATCAATGACTGTTCGGAAAGGAGGCACTGTTCGGGTGGCAAGGGAGCGCTTGACACCCCGTATCTTCAGCGATGGGAACCCGTGTTTCGGGGTGAGAGGGAAAAATTGATTTCCGACCGGGCGGAGCGTATGCTCCGTATCATATTGCGAAAAGAGGAAAATTAAATGAAAAATTCAAAAGGACTTTTGAGAGCGGTTGTTCTCGCCATGCTGATTGCCTTGGGGGTGGTTATCTCTCCCATACTGAGGTTTGAGGGAATGTGTCCCATGGCACACTTTATCAACATTGTATGCTCGGTGCTTCTCGGACCGTGGTACTCGCTTCTGTGTGCGACAATTATCGGAATAATCAGAATGGCGGTTATGGGTATACCTCCGCTTGCCTTGACGGGTGCGGTTTTCGGTGCGTTTCTGTCAGGCGTATTTTACAGAATGTCCAAGGGCAAAATACTCTTTGCCGTCCTGGGCGAGATTATCGGTACGGGAATCATCGGTGCGATTGCTTCCTATCCGGTAATGACTCTGCTTTGGGGTAAGGAGGGACTTAGCTGGCTGTTTTACGTTCCGTCCTTCATATGCGGAACCTTAATCGGCGGCAGTATTGCCTTTGTATTCCTCAGAAAGCTGTCAAATGCGGGAGTGCTTAGCAAGTTCCAGTCTATGCTTGCAGTGCAGAGCTATGATGATAAAAGCGGCGTTGTGTCGAACACCGCTGCGATTGCTGCGTTTGGCGTAATATGCTTTCTTGTGGTAAAAATACTGACGGGAATATTTAATATGAACTCGCCCGTATGGAATTATATCGCATATGCGGCGCTTGCTGCATTTATCCTTGCGGCGGCGGTGTACCTCGCCGTAAAAAAGCTTAAGACCGCACAGGCGTAATTTAAAGAATCAGATGAGGAGGTCTTTCAATGACGGCAGGTGAAATAAACGAAATTCGGCGTGCGGTGCTTGAAGAAAGGCCGCTTATACATGCGATAACCAACCCGATTTCCATAAACCAGTGCGCAAACGCAATTCTTGCGGTCGGGGCAAGCCCGATTATGGCGGAGCATCCGTCGGAGGTCGCTGAGATATGTGTACGCTCCAAGGCATTGGTCTTAAACCTCGGAAATATCACCGATGTGCGTATGGAGTCGATGCAAATTGCCGCCGAAGCCGCAGCACAGTACGGGATCCCCTGTGTCACGGACGCAGTAGGTGTTGCCTGTTCGACGCTGCGGCGAAAATTCCTCCTCGGCTTGCTGGAGAAATATCCGACGGCGATTATAAAGGGTAACTATTCCGAAATTTACGCTCTGTATGATTCGGCATACTGTGCCGAGGGTGTGGACGCAAAGAGCGACACAGGTGCGGATTCGGCGGCGGAGGCAGCCAAAGGATTGGCGCATAGGTATGGAGCAGTGGTTCTTGCCAGCGGCGCAGAGGACATAGTATGTGACGGCACAGAGCAAATCCGTGTAAAAAACGGGACGAGCCGCCTTGCCTCGGTCACGGGAACGGGATGTATGCTCGGTATGCTCTGCGGAGTGTACTTGTCGGTCTGCCGCAATTCTCGGGCGGCGGTGACGGCGTGCGCCGTCCTCGGGATAAGCGGCGAGCTTGCCGAGGCCGCAGCAGGGAGCGGAAGCTTTATGGCGGGACTGTTGGACAGACTGTCTGACCTGTCCGATGACAATGTTGAACGGCGGCTGAGAATAGAGGAAATTTGATTTCGGGAGGCGTTTTGGTTGAAAAAATTTGATTCTACATTGTATTTCATAACCGACAGCAGTGGCTTTGAAGAGGAGGAGTTTCTCTGCAGAGTTGAGGCGGCACTGGATGGCGGAGCAACAATGCTTCAGCTCCGCGAGAAGGAGCGTTCCACAAGGGAATATTTATCACTTGCGAAAAAGGTTCATGCCGTTTCGCAGCGGTACGGCGTTCCGCTGATAATCGATGATCGGGTTGATGTGGCACTTGCCGCAGATGCGGAGGGCGTTCATCTGGGGCAGAGTGATATGCCTGTGGATATTGCACGGAGAATTTTCGGCGGGAACCGCATAATAGGTGCGACCGCAAAAACCGTTGAACAGGCGGAGACGGCGGTGCGCCTCGGAGCCGACTACCTCGGTGTGGGTGCAATTTATCCGACTACAACGAAGGTTAAAACAGTGCTGACCTCCACCGATACTCTGGATAAAATCTGCAAAGCGGTCGATATTCCGGTTAACGCAATAGGCGGTCTTAACTGCGGAAATATTGATATACTCCGAGGTATCGGCATTTCCGGCATATGCGCCGTTTCGGCAATAATGAAGGCGGACGACCCGAAGCGTGCCGCAGCGGAGCTTAAGGCGGCGGCGATTGGTATTTTGCAGAATGCAAAATAATTAATAATGAATAATGAATAATGAATAATAGTATGATTTAAAACTTTTGCAATTTTAAGCGGCAGATTGGGGGCACCACCTTTTGCCGCTATACAAAATTAATGCTTGATTTCGGAAAGGGGAATTACAGTGAAAAAAGCATTAACAATCGCAGGCTCAGACTCCTGCGGAGGCGCCGGTATTCAGGCTGATATAAAAACCATGACCTTGAACGGTGTTTATGCGATGAGCGCAATAACTGCGCTGACGGCACAAAACACCACCGGCGTTAAGGCGATTTCGGAGGTGACTCCGGAGTTTCTGAAGCAGCAGATAGACGCTGTGTTTGAGGACATAAGACCCGATGCGGTGAAGATAGGAATGGTTTCCTCGCCGCAGCTGATAGAGGCGATTGCCGACCGGCTCGGCGCATACAAGGCTGAGAACATTGTGCTCGACCCCGTTATGGTGGCGACCAGCGGTTCAAGCCTCATTAAAACGGAGGCGGTTTCGGTCATGACGGAGAGGCTTTTGCCCATGGCGACCCTTGTCACGCCGAACATACCTGAGGCGGAAATTCTCTCGGGTACGAAGATAAGGTCGGAGGAGGATATGCACACTGCGGCAAGGCTTATCGGTGACAGGTTCTCGACCTCGGTATTGCTCAAGGGCGGACACAGCGTCAGTGACGCAAACGACCTTTTGTATGCGGACGGCGGCTTTAAATGGTTCAAGGGGCGAAGGATAGACAACCCCAACACCCACGGAACGGGCTGCACGCTGTCGTCGGCAATTGCGGCAAATCTTGCCAAAGGCTTTGACCTTTGCGAAGCCGTACGCCGTGCAAAGAATTATATTTCGGGCGCATTGGCGGCAATGCTGGACTTGGGTCACGGCTCGGGACCGATGAATCATGCATTTGACCTAAACGGTGAATATACAGAGGAAAATTAAATATCAGTTTGAAAGGAGAAAAAATATGAGAACGTACACAACACAGATGGAGGCGGCAAGAAAGGGGATTATCACACCCGAGATGAAGGCGGTTGCGGCAAAGGAATACCGCACCGAGGAGGAGATACGCGAGCTTGTGGCAAAGGGGCAGGTTGCGATTTGCGCAAACAAGCTTCATAAGTGCATCGACCCCAACGGCGTGGGCTCTATGCTTCGTACAAAAATCAACGTAAACTTAGGTGTTTCCGCCGACTGCAAGGACTATGACATAGAAATGCAGAAGGTTATGGCGGCGGTGGATATGGGCGCAGAGGCGATAATGGACTTATCCTCCCACGGGGACACGCAGCCCTTCAGAAGACGCCTGACGAGCGAGTGCCCGGCAATGATCGGCACGGTTCCTGTTTATGACAGCGTTATTCACTATCAAAGGGATTTGGCAACGCTTACCGCAAAGGACTTTATAGACGTAATACGTCTGCACGCCGAGGATGGAGTGGATTTTGTGACGCTTCACTGCGGAATAACGAGGAAAACCATTGAACAGATAAAGAAGCATAAACGTAAAATGAATATTGTGTCCCGCGGCGGCTCCCTTGTGTTTGCGTGGATGAGTATGACGGGAGAGGAAAATCCCTTTTATGAGTATTATGATGAAATTCTTGAAATATGCCGAGAATATGATGTGACAATCTCCCTGGGTGATGCCTGCCGTCCCGGATGTCTTGCGGATGCAAGCGATGTGTGTCAGATAGAGGAGCTTGTCCGCCTCGGCGAGCTGACAAAGCGTGCGTGGGAGAAGGATGTTCAGGTCATGGTAGAGGGGCCGGGACATATGCCCCTTGATCAGATAGCGGCAAATATGAAGATTCAGCAGACAATCTGCATGGGTGCGCCGTTCTATGTGCTGGGGCCGCTTGTGACGGATATTGCACCGGGCTATGACCATATTACCTCAGCCATAGGCGGAGCCGTTGCGGCGTCTGCCGGTGCAGCGTTCCTGTGCTATGTTACGCCGGCGGAGCATCTCGCACTGCCCAATGTTGAGGATGTAAAGCAGGGAATCATTGCCTCGAAAATCGCCGCACATGCTGCGGACATTGCAAAGAAGGTTCCCCATGCCAGAGATATTGATGACAAAATGGCTGACGCAAGACGTACCTTCGACTGGGAAAAGCAATGGGAATGCTCGGTTGACCCTGAAACCGCGAAGAAAATCAGAGACGACAGAAAGCCCGAGCATGACGATACCTGCTCCATGTGCGGAAAGTTCTGCGCCGTGCGGAGCATGAACAAAGCCTTAAACGGAGAGTATATCGATATTCTTTAGCGAAAGCTGAAACAAAATGAAAATTGCAGATAGGTATTGCAGCACTTTATTATTACACAGGAAAACGGCATTTCAGAGGAAGTTTTCTCCCTCGAAATGCCGTTTTTGGCTACATTTAAATAAACAGGCTGCGCTCCATTGACGTGCCGCCGTAATATTCGGAGGAAATGGGCTTTGGACGTTCAAATTTGGTGGTAAGCTTTTTGACATTTCCGTCCTTGGTGCAGTCGTTCACCGCAGTGATAAATTCAAGGGCGTGATAGCCCATTTCAAAGGACAGACGGCTCTCCCTGCCGCAGCGTATTGCCCATGCCATATCGGCAGCACCTATGCCGCGGCTGCTATCGGAATACGGATGTGAAAGCGGGAACGGCATTTTCTCGCTGCCGTTTTTCGTCAGGTAAATGGGGCCGTCAAACTCGTTGGGGTCGCCCAGCTCAAGCTGTCCTTCGGTGCCGCTCACCAGGAACAGGCTTTGTGTGGTTGAGTATTCGCTGGAAATCTGAAAAGTTCCGCTTATGCCGCAGTCCATCATGAACGCCGCGGAAATTGTGTTCGGCGTATTCACGGTGAAGTTATCGTTAAAATGAGAATTGCGCGGATTCAGATACGGTCTTTCCTTGTTCCGTGTGTAGCAAAAGCCGCAGACCGAGTCGACCGGGCCGAACATATTAAACAGCTGATGCAGATAATAGCCGCCCATATCGTAGGGGATACCGCCGCCCTCATACATAACGGAGAACTTTCTCACGGCGTCCTCTTCGTCGGTCTTTATCAAGTGATAACCGCGGGTCAGGCTTATCAAAACGGACACCGGTTCGCCGATAATGCCGCGATCGATCAGATACCTTGCCGTTTGCTGCGAAGCACCGAGAAATGTGTCGGGTGCGGCGCAGAACATAACGCCGTTCTTATCGGCAAGCTTTTTAAGCTCTGCCGCATTGCTCAAGTCAATGCTCATCATCTTTTCGGTGTAGCAATGCTTTTTTGCGCCGAGTATTGCCCTTGACACCTCAACGTGTGCTGTCGCATAGGTGAGATTTAAAACCAACTCAATTTCCTCATCGGAAAGTATTTCCTCAACGGTCATGTGTCGGATTCCGTACTTTTCTGCCTGAGCCTTTGCCTTTTCGTCAACCATATCGGCACAGCCGACAAGGTCGATTATCGAAAACTTTTCCGAAAGATTCTGAAGATATGTGTCGGATATCATGCCGCAGCCGATAACTGCGGTCTTTACGGGACGGTATTTCATCAGTCGTTCACCCCTATTTTCATCAGGTAGTTGAATGATGATTCAACGCAGTCAAACGGATCTCTGCCGTAGCAGTCGTCCTGCTCTATGGCGTAGCTTTGAACGTTGTTGCGCTTGCAAACGTCAAGGATTTCCGCCCAGTTCAGATTACCCTCGCCCACCGGTGCAAAGCAAATCGGTCTGCTTTCCCAGGTGTCACCCATTTTGCTGAGGGCAAAGTCCTTAGTATGTACATAGGTGTATCTGTCCTTGTACTGTTCAAGAAACGCCTTGGGTGATTTTCCGCCGGACTGAATCCAGTGGGTATCGGGAATGATCTCGACCGCCTCGGGGTCTGTTTCGGATAAGATTATCTCGATTCCGGTTGTATCGCCGAATCTGATAAATTCAAAGGCGTGGAAATGATACAGAAGCTTCTTGCCGTGACGTTTCAGCTCGGCGGTTGCTTCGTTTAAATAATGAGCGAACATCTTATAGCCCGAAGCACTTCCGGTCAGGCCGCGGGGGATTGCGTCAATGCGGACATAGTTTGTGTCAAAGAGCTCGCACTGATTGAGCATTTCTGCGGTGCGTTCCTCAAGGTCGAGAACGCTGCAGAAGACAGAGTCATTTTTCATGTTGTTTTTGTCAAAAATCCTTTTGACTTCTTTTGCGTCCATTGTTTTGGGTATTGAATACTGAAGCATCTCGAAGCCTATGCCGCTGAGCCGCTCTACGGTTTTTTCCAGATCTGCGGTGGTAGACGTAAAGTTTCTCATTGTGTACATCTGAAGTGAAATCTTGTTCATAATTTGCACCCTCCATGCAATATATTTTACTTTTTCCTAAATTATATCGCGGATTTGATATAAAGCAATGTATTTTTAGACTTTTCTATGGTATTTTTCGGTTTTATATATTGACAATTAATTTTTTACTGATATACTGAAATAGTGAAAAGTTCTCATGTGTAAGGTGATTTAATATGAAAGAAATACGATTTGACGAAATATCCGACGAGGTAATATTTTCGAATATATACGGTATATTTCAGCGGTGGGAGTATAAAAGAATTTTTTCATATCTGCAAAACCCGAGGCCGAATCACGGATTAATGTATGTTTTATGCGATCATATTACCGTTACGGAGAGCGGCGGCGAGACGTGCTGCTATAAGCGCGGTGCGATTCTGTACATTCCGGAGGGATTTCGATACAGCATATGCTTCGACAGCAAACAAACTGTGGAAATAAATACCCTCCTGATTAATTTTTCAATGCATACGCCCGAGGGGGAGCCTCTCTGCTTCGGCAACAGGATATATCCCGTGGTATCGGAGGCACCGCACAGATATACAGAGGAGTTTTATAAAATTATATCGGCATTTCAGAATACACAGGACAGCTATCCCTCGATAAAGGCTTCTTTTTACAGCCTGCTTGACAAAATAATGCTTCATTTAAAGAAGCGTTCGCTTATGAATAACGAATATGCCAAGATAGCACCGGCGATATTATATATGGACGGACATATAGATGAGGAGCTGTCGGTTCCGGAGTTTGCACGGCTGTGCGCCATGAGCGAAACCTGCTTTCGCAGGTATTTCAAAAGCTGTACCGGTCTGTCGCCGGCGAAGTATATGCGCAGAATCAAGATTCAAAAGGCAAAGGAAATGCTGTGCCTTGCGGAGTCAACCTTGAGCAATGTGGCATATGAGCTGGGATTTTATGACCTGTCGTACTTTTGCAAATGTTTTCGTGCCGAGACCGGTATGACGCCGCAGGAGTATAAGAACGGACAGGAGAGCGCAAAGTAGAATAAAAGACCTAAAATAATGCGGAGCGGCTTATTATTTATTAAATATTTTATAAAATATTTGTAAAATCACTTGTAATCACGGACTTTTTGTGTTATCATTATAATAATTGTAAATTATATTTAAGGAATGATTTTACTTATGAAAGAGAAATTAGCCGAGATAAAAGCCAAGGCAGAGGAAGCACTCAGTGCTGCAAAGACGGCGGAGGCACTCGAGGAGCTCAGAATTAAGTTTTTGGGCAAAAAGGGTGAGCTTACCGCGGTTATGAAGGGGATGGGCGCACTTTCGCCCGAGGAGAGACCCCGTGTGGGACAGCTTGCAAACGAGGTTCGGGATTTCATATCCAAGGAGCTTGATGAGCAGAAGTCAAAGCTTCTCGCAGCGGCAGAAAAACAGAAAATCAAGGATGAAACCATTGATGTCACAATCCCCGGCACCCGTCCGAAGAAGGGCGGCAAGCATCCGCTGACCAGGGTTCTTGACGATTTAAAGGACATATTTATCGGCATGGGCTTTTCCATTGCCGAGGGTCCCGAGGTTGAGCTTGACTATTATAACTTTGAGGCATTGAACATCCCGAAGGATCACCCTGCCCGTGATACGCAGGACACGTTTTACATTAACGACAATGTGGTCTTGAGAACGCAGACCTCTCCGGTTCAGGTTCGCACCATGGAGGCACAAAAGCCGCCGATTAGGATAATATCGCCGGGGCGTGTTTACAGAAGCGACGCCGTTGACGCAACGCACTCCCCCGTATTCCATCAGGTGGAGGGACTTGTTATTGACAAGGGTATCACCATGGCGGACTTAAAGGGAACCCTTGAAATGTTCGCAAAAAAGCTGTACGGTGAGGACACAAGACTTCGTTTCCGTCCGCATCATTTTCCGTTTACCGAGCCCAGCGCAGAGGTTGATATTTCCTGCTTTAACTGCGGCGGCAAGGGCTGCCGTATTTGTAAGGGTGAGGGCTGGATCGAGATTCTCGGCTGCGGAATGGTTCACCCGAAGGTGCTTAAAAACTGCGGCATTGACCCCGACGTATATTCGGGATTTGCATTCGGCATAGGCCTGGAGCGAGTTACACAGTTCCGATACGATGTAACCGATATGCGTTTGTACTATGAAAACGATGTACGTTTTCTTGACCAGTTTTAAGTAACAGGAGGCAGAACAGAGATGAAATTACCATTATCATGGCTTAAGGATTATATGAACATTGACGGCATAGAAAATGCCGAGTATATGCATAAAATGACGATGTCGGGCTCCATTGTGGAGGGCATCGAAAATGCTGCGGCGGAGATCAAAAACGTCGTGACGGGAAAGATTTTGAAGATTGAAAAGCATCCCGATGCGGATAAGCTTGTGGTGTGCATGGTGGATGTGGGCGAGGATGCGCCCATTCAGATTGTTACCGGTGCGCCCAACGTGTTTGAGGGTGCGGTGATTCCCGTGGCAAAGCATAAGAGTACCCTGCCCGGCGGTGTGAAGATTACCAAGGGTAAGCTCCGTGGAGTTGAGAGCTTCGGCATGATGTGCTCCACCGATGAGCTGGGCATTTCCGAGGAGAGGGCAACCGGTATACTTATCCTGCCCGAGGACACTCCGATTGGTGAGGATATTGCCGAGGTGCTTCACTTAAACGAGAATGTTGCCGAATTTGAGATTACCTCGAACCGCCCCGACTGCATGAGCATAATAGGCTTAGCGCGTGAGACTGCGGCTACCTTTAACCGTCCCATAAGCATAAAGAAGCCGGAAGTGACCGAAAATTCCGAGAATGTGACGGATTATGCAAGTGTGGAGATAAGAAATCCCGAGCTTTGCAGCCGCTATGTCGGCAGAGTTGTTAAAAATGTTAAAATCGCACCCTCGCCCGAGTGGATGCAAAGGCGGCTGAAAAGCTGCGGAATACGTGCTATTAACAACGTGGTTGACATTACGAATTATATAATGCTTGAATACGGTCAGCCGATGCACGCATATGACCTCGACCATGTTGAGGGAAAGAAGATAATTGTAAGGTGTGCCGAGGACGGTGAGCAGCTTGAAACTCTTGACGACCAGCCGAGAACTCTTGCTTCGTCAATGATCGTAATATCCGATGAGAAGCGTGCAATCGGCGTTGCCGGCGTTATGGGCGGAGCAAATTCCGAGGTTTGCGACGATACGACGACAATACTCTTCGAGTCGGCGAATTTCAATGCGGCGGCGGTGCGCAGAGGCGCAAAGGGCTTAGGCATGAGAACCGATGCATCAGCACTGTTTGAAAAGGGCTTGGACAGCGAGAACTGTCTGCCTGCCATTAACCGTGCCTGCGAGCTTATGACGGAGCTTGGAGCGGGCGAGGTTGTCGGCGGTGTTATTGATGAGTATCCCGTTAAAAAGCCGCAGACCGTTTTGGACTTTGAGCCGGAAAAGATGAACGCCTTCCTCGGAATGGATATTTCCGAGGGCGAGATGAAGGAAATGCTCTCAAGGCTGGAGTTCGAGGTGAAGGACGGAAAGGTTTACGTCCCCACCTTCAGAGCCGATATAGAGGGTATGGCGGACATAGCCGAGGAGGTTGCGAGAATCTACGGCTATGACCGTATTCCCACAACCATGATGAAGGGCGAGATGGTTGCCGGCGGAAAAACCCCGAGGCAGAAGCTTGAGGATACGGTCCGCGAAAATCTTGCGGCATCGGGACTTTATGAGATTATAACCTACTCGTTCATCGACCCCAAGGAGAATGCAATGGCAGGGATACCCGAGGGGGATGAAAGATATAATTTTGTTAGAATTACCAACCCTCTCGGCGAGGAAAACAGCGTAATGAGAACCGATATGACCTCGTCTGTATTAAAAACTCTGCGTACTAACCATGCACGCAGAAATTCGCAGGCGGCGGTGTTTGAGATAGGCACGATTTTTACGCCGGTCGAGGGTCGGGAGCTGCCCGATGAGACAAAGCAGATTGCTTTGGGAATGTACGGAGAATATGATTTTTATGCAATAAAGGGAATTTTGGAGTCGCTTTTTGAGGCGGTAGGGATTTACGGCTGTGAGTTCAAGGCGTGCGGCGACAATCCCACATACCACGGCGGCCGCTGTGCAAGGATTTATAAAAAGGATAAGTATTTGGGCATAATAGGTCAGATACACCCTGCGGTTTGTGCAAGCTTCAAGCTTGATACTGAAGTGTATGCGGCGGTTATCGACTTTGAAGCATTGGCGGAGCTTGCCGATATGAGCAGACACTATGCGCCGTTGCCGAAGTTCCCTGCGGTTACAAGGGATATAGCCGTGACCGTGGATAAGACGGTCGAGGTCGGTCAAATCGTGAAGATTATCGAGGCTCAAGGCTCCGACATTATTGAGGACTGCAAGCTGTTTGATATATACGAGGGTGTGCAGGTGGGACGTGACAAAAAGAGCGTTGCGTATTCCATTACCTTCAGAAGTGCGGAAAAGACACTGACGGACGAGGACGTAAATCCCGTAATCGACAGAATTTTGAAGCAGCTTGAAGAAAAGCTGGGTGCACAGCTCAGATAAATTTTTCTAAGACAAATTTTCAGAAAGGGTACAGGTGAAAGCGTATGGATTTTAGAAGGAATGATGAGTTTGAAAACACCGTAAAATTTGATGTTAAGGCGGAACGGCCTTTGGAGCCGCGTGAAATTCTGACGAGGGTTCATAGCGCCTTGTCCGAGAAGGGGTATAACCCGACGAATCAGATTGTCGGATATATCCTGTCGGGCGACCCTTCTTATATAACCTCTCATAACGGAGCAAGAAGTCTGATTCGAAAGCTTGAGAGAGATGAAATATTGGAGGAGCTTGTCACCTTTTACGTTGAACACACAAAATAATACGGAACGGAAAAGCCCGGAATGCAGAGTGCGTTCCGGGCTTTTTGAAACGAATTGATTTATCGACTTCGCTGCAGCCTTGGCGGTAAAATTTTTGTCTGTACTATTGTGTCAGTGGTATGGAGATAGATAAAAAATCCTTATCGGACATTTTTGTGCCCTACAATGATTTTTTATGTGAAGATTTCTTCAGCAGGCGACGTATTTCCGAAAAAGCCGCATCCTCGCCGCTTTCGGCAAGTATACGCAGAAGCCGTTCGATTATATCCGAAGTTTCGGGGTGAATGGGACGGGTGGTCTTGGAACGCATAAAGTATTCCAGAGGATGACTGTCCGAATAATTTTCACCCTGATATATTTTGCTTGCCGCCACACGGTCACAGAACATCTCGGCTATATAGCGCATTGGCATGGGAACCGGCTTGTATTGGTGACTTACAATATCATAGTCCGACCAGTATTCAAAGTGGTGACGGTTCCGACCCTTGTGGTGGAGCCATGCGGCGGAATAGCCGTAAACCCGGCGTTCCTCCTCGTTTGGACTTTTGTAGCCGCAGTAAAACCTTGCGCCGGGTATGAACTCGGTGGGGCTGTACTTTGAAAGATCGTGCCTTAGCCCCTGCCACAGTATGCCGGCGCGGCGGCTGTGGGCAATGACCTTATGACGATGCCGTGTAATTGTTCCGAAATGTCCGCAAATCTTTTTTAATGTAATTCCCATTTTAATCACCGTATCATAAAAGGGAACAACAGGTGCTGTTCCCTTTTGAATTTAATATATTGTTGTCTGAATAATGTGCAATTATTCGGCAGGTGTCTGCTCACCCTCTGCGCCGCCCTCGGCTGCTTCATTTTCGCCTGCTGCGGCATTCTCGCCTTCAGCTGCTGCATTCTCGCCTGCTGCGTTCTCGCCCTCGGCTGCCTGTTCACCTTCAACGGGAATGGTAGCCTCGCCGCCCTCAACAGGGATAGTCTGGGTAGCATCGCCGTTTTCGGTGGCTTCCTGAGCGGACTGCTCTGCGGCTGCCTGTTCCGCCTTGCTCTGATTTACTGAAACAACGGTAAGAGCAACAGAGCTTACAACAAAAAGAACAGCGATAACAGCAGTGAACTTTTTGAGCATAGCGTCAATCGTTCTGCCTTTATTCTTGCCGAAAAATGTCTCTGCGCCGCCGGCAATTGCACCGGAGAGTCCCTGCTGCTTGCCGTGCTGCATTAAAACAACAGCGATAAGTATTACCGAGATTACCACGTGAATAATTATCAAAGCCAAATTCATATTTTACTTCCTCCTCGTATCCATGGATACACTGCTTAATTAAGTATTTTTCTTATAATTTTGTCCTGTAAAATCCAGTATACCACATTTCTGAAAAAAATTCAAGTCTTTTTTAAAAAATAATCAATATATTTGCGAAATATTTGCGAATTTAAAATAAAAGCTTAAATACGGCAAAAAAATTGAGGTCCGCTTTGGGGAAACGGACCTCAGGGAGGGAGTTATGTATTTGCAATTACAATCTCTCGATTGCAATTACAGTATACAATAATCTTTGAATGCTGTGGTGAATAAACTGTAAAATAAAAATGAACATTATATGAATATACAGCTTTTCCTGCACTCGCTTGGTAATAACAGCAATAATTTGATATAAAACCGCAATATAAGGGATTGAATTTTTTTGCTTATACGCTATTATTATGTATATAAGCGGTGATGTGCCGATTTATACATATGAAAGAAGTATACCGCAGGTTCCGCAAATTTTAAAACCTTTATCCTGAGCCGGAATAAAGACACTGTCGCCGGCGTTGAGTGACAGCTCGGTATCACCCATGGTTAGGACGGCACTGCCGTCGGTGACTATGGCGGAACGGAAGGTTTGAACATCGGCGTTGAGCTTTGCGCACCCGTCGATATCCAGACGCTCGGTGGTAAAGTATTTGCACTTTGCGATCAAGCGTGAGGTGTAGCCCTCGTGAACGGTGACGCTTCCGCTGCTGTCGGCGGAGGGGGACGGAGTGAGCTTTGCGACATCGAGTGCCTTATCTATATGAAGCTCACGGGGCTTGCCGTCGGCACCCCTTCGGTCGTAGTCGTACACACGGTAGGTGGTGTTGGAATTCTGCTGTATTTCACAGATCAAAAGACCCGCACCTATGGCGTGAATTGTTCCCGGCTGAATAAAGAAAACGTCGCCGGGCTTGGCCTCAATGCGGTTTAAAACCTCGGTCACGGTGTTTTCGCTGATTCGTCTGCGAAATTCCTCGGCGGTTACTTCGCAGCAGGTGCCGTAATACAGGGAGGCGCCCTCATCGGCGGCGAGAACGTACCAAACCTCGGTTTTTCCGTACTCGCCCTCATGGGAGAGGGCATAGCTGTCGTCGGGGTGAACCTGAACCGAGAGATTTCCCTTTGCATCGATGAATTTTATCAGAATCGGAAAGCTGTCAAATGCCTTGCCGCGGCTGCCGAGAATTTCTCTGCCGCAGGCATCGATGTATTCCGAAAACAGCTTCCCGGTGTGGGGACCGCTTGCAATCACGCTTTGTCCGTCCTTGTGTGCGGACAGCTCCCAGCTTTCGGCTATGCGGTCAAGGCTGCATTCCTTGCCGTACTCGGTTCTAAGGCGTGTGCCGCCCCAGAGGTAATCCTTAAATGCGGGTTTTAACAATACCGGCTGTGTGTTCATATGTATCATCTCTCCTTATCTGCCGCTGTGAGCGGCATAAAATAATATGCTTTGCATATTGCCTGAAAACACAGGAATTTGCAAATGTACATATTTTGTTTGCATTTCTGCATTGAAAAGCAAATGCTTATATAGTATAATAGTGCTTATATAGTATAATATTAAAAAAAATCTTTGTCAAGTGATAAGACCCTGCGAGGCTTGTTTAATTTGACAAATTTAATTTAAGAGACAAAATTAATTTAAGAAAGGATGGATTTCGGAATGAAGTATTATCTTGCGGTCGATATCGGTGCGTCAAGCGGACGGCATATGCTGGCGTCGGTACAGGGCGGAAAAATCGTATTGGAGGAGGTTTACCGTTTCAAGAACTATCTCGATGAGAGGAACGGCCATTTGTGCTGGAATCTTGACAGACTTTTCGGCGAAATAAAAAACGGCCTGAAAAAATGCGCCGAAATAGGCAAAATTCCGTCAAGCATGGGCATTGACACCTGGGGTGTTGATTATGTTCTTTTAGATAAGAATGACAAGATTCTGGGTGATACCATTGCGTACCGTGATTCCCGTACCAACGGTATCCCGGAGAAGATATACAAGAATATTATCTCAAAGGACGATTTGTACAAAAGGACGGGCATACAGGAACAGACATTTAACACGATTTTTCAGCTCACTGCGGTTAAGGAGCAGAACCCCGAGCTTTTAGAGGCTGCGGAGAGCTGGCTCATGCTGCCGTGTTACTTTAACTTTCTGCTGACCGGGGTTAAGATGAACGAGTACACAAATGCCAGCACAACAGGGCTTTTGAGTGCTGCGGAGAAGGACTGGGACAGGGAGCTTATTGATATGCTCGGCCTGCCGCAGAAGCTGTTCGGCACGCTTCATATGCCGGCGGAGAGAGTGGGCGGCTTTACGAAGGAGATTGCTGCCGAGGTCGGATTTGACTGTGAAATTATCCTGCCCGGCACTCACGACACTGCCAGCGCAGTGCTGTCGGTTCCCATGGAGAATGGTGAGGGAATATACATAAGCTCGGGTACATGGTCGCTTATGGGCGTTGAATCGACAGAGCCGATATGTACCGCTGAAAGCTCGGCACTCGGCCTTTCAAATGAGGGAGGTATTCAGTATCGCTTCCGCTACCTGAAGAACATAATGGGACTTTGGATTATTCAGTCCATAAAGAAGGAGCTGAACGACGAGTATTCCTTCAACGATTTGGAGAGAATGGCGAGGGAGGCATCCGACTTTGATTCCGTTGTGGATGTAAATGACATAAGATTTCTGGCACCCAAGAGCATGATTGAGGCGATCAAGGGCTACTGTGCGGATTACGATATGAAGGTTCCCGAGACAATCGGGCAGATTATGCAGTGTGCATATGTCAGCCTTGCAAAATGCTATGCCGAATCGGCGGCGGCAATCGAGAAGATTCAGGGCAGAGGCTATGACTGTATCCGTATTGTGGGCGGCGGCTGTCAGGACGGTTATCTTAACGAGCTGACCGCAAGAGAGACCGGCAAGACGGTGTATGCGGGACCGATAGAGGCAACGGCAATAGGAAACATCAGCGCACAGCTTTTGTATGACGGAATCGTTTCGGATATCGAGGCGGTAAGAGCGCTTATCCGGGATTCCTTCCCAATCAAAACCGTTAAGGCGTAAGCAATTTTAAAATTAATTAGGCGATTGCAAAATGTAAAAACACAAGACTGTGGATAACTTTCCGCCAAATCCGAAATAATTTTTTTGTTGCAGTTGGGCTTGGCAACTGTATGGGCGCAGGGCAATTATTCAATAAAATTATTTCGGATTTATAATACGTTCAATGCTAATGTG
>CACXES010000158.1 GCA_902766745.1 uncultured Ruminococcus sp. | reverse complement strand
TAATTCGTAATGAATAATGAATAATGAATAATGAATAATGAATAATGAATAATGAATAATGAATAATGAATAATTAAAAATGCCACATATGTGCCTCCCTTGCCTAAAGGGAGGTGTCAGTCGCAGACTGACGGAGGGATTCATATGTGGCATTATCAATATACCGACATACTCCGACATAATTTCTGTTACCCTCGTTATTAGGTATTCTGAAATCCGGCAATTTCGCTGTTCTGTTCTTTCTGTTCTGATTTTATACTTTAATTTACCTTTTTACTTATAATGTTTTGTTGCCGGGTATCCCTCCACCACCTACGGCGGTCCCCCTCCCTTTAGGCAAGGGAGGCTTTTTTCGGGAAGAGGAGGAGCAAAGCGAACTTTGCTCCGACGAAGGCACGCTATGGCACTCAATTTTGTGTACAATATAAGTATAACCAAAAAGAAAGGAGTGGCATAAAATGCCGAATTTTACAACACCGATACCACCGAAGCTCAGCGGAAACGCCGAGACGGATATCGGCAAAATCAAAAGGTGGGGTACAGCACTGGTTGACGAGCTGACCTACCTCTTCAACAACCTTGACTGTAAGAACGTCATTGAGGCGGGAACAGTCAAGGCTGAAAACATCGACACCACCACCGCAAAAATCACAAATGCCCAAATCGGTTCACTGACCGCCGACAAGCTTGCCGCCGGGACGGTCGACACCGAGAGGGTCACGGTAAAGGACAAAAACGGAAGACTGACAATCTCCGGCTCGGAGCTTGCAATCAGCGACGGCAGTCGGCAGCGGTTCTGCGCTGCCTATGATAAGAATACGGGAAGCTTCGAGTTCATCCTCCGCAATGCGGAGGGCGAGCCGACAGTCAGCATCGACAGCGCAGGCGATGCCCACTTCGGCGGCGTTGTGGAGGGCTCGACAATCTTCTCCTCCACGGTTATCGGAACGGACAGCGCGTCTTATGCGGAAAACACCGGCGGAGTTTTCGCCGAGATGGATCAGACGGGCGTGAAGGTCATGCAGGACACGGGCGGAAGCCGAAGTCAGAAAATCGGAATGTCCGTGGGTGATGACGGAACTGCGTATCTCGTTCTCGGCGCCGGTGACGGCACGGGCAAAACCGTGATAAACGGCGTCGTTTACACAAACGGTTCCTTCAAGGTGGAAAAGAACGATACCTATACCAATATGGGAATAGTCGGCGGCTCGGCCTTTGTATCCTTCTGGGATAACGGCGAGCTGTGGCTGAACGGCAGCGCCGTGAAGATTAACGGCACAGACATAATGTCAGAAATAAACCAAATCAAGCAAAAGCTGAACTCGCTGACAACAGCGTAAATACGAAAGGAGACCAACTATGAATAACACAGCCTATGCGGGCAAGGTAAAGCCCGAATTTTTTTCAAAGGTATGCGAAAGCTTTAAGATGTACAAGGAACACAAGAAGGGTCTTGACCGCCGAATAATAGACAACAACCGCTGGTTTAAATCCAGATACAACAACGATAAAATCGAGATGGACTCGCCGTCAACACCGTATATATTCAACGTCATCGCCAATAAACACGCGGACGCAATGGATAACTACCCCGAGCCGAACGTGCTGGAACGTGAGGAGAGCGACCGCGAGGCGGCGGAAATGTTCACCAAGGCTCTGCCTCTGCAGCTTGAGCTGAGCGGCTTTAAGCAGACATACAGCCGCGCATGGTGGTACAAGCTTAAAAACGGCGCGGCGTGCTACGGCGTGTTCTATAACCCGAACCTGTGCCACGGCCGCGGCGGCATCGATATAAAAAAGATTGACCTTCTAAACCTCTTCTGGGAGCCGGGTGTGACAGATATCCAGGACAGTAAGTTCCTGTTTGTTACCGCCCTGTGCGATAACGATGCGCTTAAGGAAAAATATCCCATGTATGCGGATAAGTTCTGCGGCAACACCGCCCTGGAGGCACAGACCTATGACGATATGGACGGCGGCTCTCCTGACAATATATTAAAGGACAAGAGCTTGATCGTGGACTGCTATTATAAGAAGCAGCGCGGCGGCAGACAGACGGTGGAGCTTATCAAATTCTTCGATGATACTATCTTAGAGGCGTCCGAGGATTTGGGCGACCGCGGCATCTATGACCACGGAAAATACCCTCTGGTTCTGGATGTTCTCTACCCGGATGAGGACAGCCCGGTGGGCTTCGGAATGGTTGACATAATAAAAAACCCCCAAATGTATATAGATAAGCTTGACGCAATCATAAGCAAAAACGCAATGATTTCCGGAAAAACCAGGTTCATGGTCAAGGACAGCGGCGGCCTTAACGAGTACGAGCTGTCCGACCTTACCAAGGACATTATCCATTCCGCAGGCTCTGTGGGTGACGAGAATATCCGTGAGCTTCAGGCAAAGCCCCTTCACTCCTTTATTATTCAGCACCGCCGCAACAAGATAGATGAGCTGAAGGAGATTTCGGGCAACCTGGAATTTCAGCAGGGCAATGTGACGGGCGGCGTTACGGCATACTCGGCAATCGTGGCTCTGCAGCAGGCAGGCGAAAAGCTGTCACGGGACATGATATCGGAGGGCTACGAGGCGTATCGGAGAATTATCTACTTCTGCATTGAGCTGATACGCCAGTTTTATGATGAGCCTCGCTCCTATCGAATTTCGGGCAGTGACGGCCGTTGTGAGTACATAAGCCTCTCGAACCGCGGCCTGCTCGGCGGCGATGACAGACTTCCGGCGGAGTTCGACATAGCGGTAAGTGCCGAAAAAAATAATCCGTACAGCCGGATTTCACAGAATCAGACATTGACGGATTTATGGAAAATGGGTATGTTCCGCCCCGATACTCTGCAGGAATCGATTCTCGTCCTCGAGAGTATGCACCTTGACGGCAAGGAAAAGCTGATAGAGGGACTTCGGAAGCTCCTGCTACAACAGAACCCTGCCGATGGTTCTCAGGTCGTCGTCGGGGGTAATGTGAATGGGTGAGTATTTCGGATTGTATGAATAGAGATATGTCTCGCCGGCGCGGTATTCAAGGCGCTTGCAGTACGCTTCGCCGTTTAAGATGAATATGCCGGTCTGGTCGCCGAGTATCTGCGGCTGAAACTTGATAAAGACAATTTCGCCGTCACGGATAATGGGTTCCATACTGTCACCGGAAATGCGGATGCCTGCGTCGGCACCCTCCGGGGCGTCAAGCTCAAGCTCCTCATAATCCGAATCGCTCATGTAGTTACCGAGACCCGCAGCGGCAGGCTGTAGATACACGGGGATCCTCCGATGTGCGGTATATTGCTGAATACGCATATTTGAGTATTCAAAATCAATGCAGTTATAGACTGCGGCACGGCCGCGGTCATCCAGGTCGGCAAGCTTGCTGAGCATACGGCTGTCCAGTACGCGGCGGCGGCTGACAATGCTGTCGGACAGGAAGTACCCGAATATATCGCTTATTTCGTACTTGGCGCAAAGCTGAAGAAAAACAGGAATCGACGGTTCCGACTTCCCTGTCTCCCAAGAGCTGAAGGTGGATTGACTTACGCCGAGCCATGTGTACACGTCCTTCTGCGAAAGCCCGGCTGCCTTGCGCGCCTCCTGAAGCTTACCGCATAACATCCGGTTTGCCATAGATATCACCTCTATTATACTATATCACATATATTGATATTTGTCAACATAATATCGTAAAATTTGATATTTTTCTATTGACAAACGATATTTTCGATATTATAATATAAAATATAAAGTAAATATCGGTGATTTCGTTTGTTAAAATCAGGAAAACACGAAAGGAGTAAGTAAAATGACACATCCTGACATTCTTGAAGCGGAGACATTCGGCTGTTACACACCGGGTAGGAGTGAAAAAATCGGCGAATGTACCTACTGCGAGTCGGCATTGTATGACGATGAGGAGGTCACAGAGAGCTGTGACGGACTTTTCTGTGATATGGACTGCTGCTGTGAGTATTACGAAATCAGACGGTATCGGCACTGAAAATAATAACATATTTAAGAAAGGAATACTAAAGATGAGATTAAACAATGCAGAGGAAGTAAAAAAGTGGTTGAGAGGTATTGTGCATACGAGGAAGGAGCTGAAGCTGAAGATTGAGTTTTACAAGGGGCTGTGCAATGATTTTGAAAAGGCACCGGGCTTTGAGAAGCGAATCATGAGATACCGGGAGGAGATAGGACGGCTGTCGGCTAAGCTGGAGCATTTTATTGAGGAGACGGATCGGGTATTTGAAACTCTTGACGATACCGAGAGGATGATTTTGACCGCCAGGTATATAAACACGATCGGATGGGATTTCATAGAGGCAAAGGTCTACTTCAGCCGCCGCCAGGCAATCAGAATACACAATGCTGCGGTGAAGAGACTTGTCGGACAGGAGGTAGACGGCTTATGAATAATGAGGAGAGAAATAAAATATGTGAAAGAGATGAAGTATGCGAGAAAGACGAAATAAGATGTACCCCAAGGGAGAAGCTGACGGAGCTGTTGTGCTGCGGAAACGAGAGGGTGGAGCTTTCGGCGGCGAAGGAGCTTCTCGCCATGGAGGACAAGAGGACGGAGGACACAGATGTTCATCTGGAGGTAACCATAAAGATTGTTTAGGCAGGAGGCGAGATAAATGAAATGCGAAAAACTGGAGCTTGAGCTGACCCGAACCCAGGCGGCGTTTGTAAGTGCCGAGGCGGACGAGGTTCTGTTCGGCGGTGCGGCAGGCGGCGGAAAATCCTACGGCCAGCTTGCCGACGCTCTGCTTTATGCCTTGAAGTACCCGAAAAGCCGTCAGCTTATGCTCAGAAAGACCTACCCGGAGCTGGAACATTCGCTGATACTTACGTCACTGGAGTTTTACCCGAGGTCGGTGTGCCGATATACATCGAGCGATAAGAAGTGGAGGTTTTTGAACGGTTCGGTTATAGAGTTCGGCTTCTGCGCCGCAAAGACCGATGTTATCAGGTATCAGGGTGCGGAATACGATGTGGTGAGGTTTGACGAGCTGACTCACTTCACCGAGGATCAGTATACCTATCTTATTTCGAGGGTCAGAGGCGTAAATCCCTATCCCAAGATGGTAAAGTCAAGCACAAACCCCGGTGGTGTAGGCCACGCCTGGGTCAAGAGAAGGTTTATTGACGGCTTTGAGCCGGGGAAGATACACGTTGACGCCGAAACGGGGGCAAAGCGGCTTTTTATTCCGTCGTATGTGACGGATAACGTGTTCCTCATGCAGGCGGACGGGAATTATGTAAACCGTCTGCGGCAGCTTCCGGAGAAGGAGCGGCGTGCCTTACTGGAGGGAGAATGGGATATATATGACGGACAGGTGTTTGCCGAATGGCGTAATTCGACAGTGGGACGGCGGACACGGCGGTGGACGCACGTTATCGAGCCGTTCGATATTCCGAAGGAGTGGCGGCGGTACCGAGCCTTTGACTTCGGCTACGCAAAGCCGTTTGCCGTATCGTGGTATGCGGTGGACAATGACGGCAGAGCCTACAACTACCGTGAGCTTTACGGCTGTACGGGGGAGCCTGACGTTGGGGTGAGGTGGACGGCGCAGAGGATTGCCGAAAAGATACGGGAGATAGAGGACGGCGAGGAGGCGGGACTGCATATAACGGGGATTGCCGACCCTGCCATATGGAACAGCACCGGCACGGCGGAGGGCAGCATTGCCGAGATGATGGAGCGGTGCGGAGTGTATTTTGAAAAGGGAAAGCATGACCGCCTTGCCGGAAAGATGCAGGTGCATTATCGTCTTGCCTTTGACGATGAGGGTCTGCCGATGATATACTTTTTTGAAGGCTGTAAAAATATGATACGAACCCTGCCGCAGCTGATGTACGATCCCACACGGCCGGAGGATGTGGACACCACGGGCGAGGATCACCTTTATGACGAGCTTAAGTATTTTCTGATGTCAAACCCCATCGCCACAAGGGTGTGCGAAACGCCGCCGCCCGCAGAGTACAGTCCGCTGGACTCGGACAGAATCAACATATATCCCCGGTTTGTGGTGTAGCGGCGGCACGCAGAGGATTTATACAATGGGTGTCTTGTCAATCGGAGGTTTTATGGATATGAAAAGGGACTGCCGTTTTGCCGGTTTGAGCAAAGCTTCAGTCCCATTTTGATTAAGTATATTCGTCTTATGTCTTTAAATCAGACAAACCCGCCGCCTAAGCTGCGCTTATGTCTTATACCTTGAAGTCAACCGAGGTATCGCCCTGAAGGTCCTTGCCGAATTCGTAGTCCTTGCCGGGGAGAACTGCGTTAAGCAGGATTCCCACCAAAGCCGCAACGGCGAGGCCGGACAGGCTTATAGTTACCGAACCGAGGGTGAAGCTTACCGCGCCCGACGGATCGTAGTACTTGATACCTATGGAAAGTACAAGGATGATTGCCGCGATGATAACGTTTCTGGACTTGGTGAAGTCAACCTTGTTTTCAACAACGTTTCTGACACCGACTGCGGAAATCATTCCGTACAGAACCAGCGAAACGCCGCCCACAACCGCCGTGGGCATGGAGTTGATCAGTGCCGCAAACTTGGGTGAGAAGGAGAACAGAATTGCGAAGTAAGCGGCAATTCTGATAACCCTCGGGTCATATACCTTTGTGAGGGCAAGCACACCGGTGTTTTCGCCGTAGGTTGTGTTTGCCGGAGCGCCGAACAGTGCCGCCAGCGAGGTCGCAAGACCGTCGCCGAGGAGAGTTCTGTGCAGACCGGGGTCCTCGATGAAGTTGCGGTCTACGGTAGAGGATATAGCGCATACATCGCCTATGTGTTCAATAATCGTGGCAATGGCAATAGGTACAATGGTAATGATTGAGGTGATAACGATAGAAGGATTTGCCGAGCCTATAAGGGAGAATGCAGTGTTGTTCCATGCAACGGGCAAGCCTATCCATGCCGCTTCCTTGACGGCGGTGAAGTCAACGTTGCCTGTAACCGCCGCAACGAGGTAGGATACAACAACGCCCATCAGAATGGGGATGATCTTTATCATGCCTCTGCCCCAGATGTTGCAGACGATTATAACGGCAATGGCAATAATGGCAATCCACCAGTTAGCCGAGCAGTTTGTAATCGCTGATGAAGAAAGGGTAAGACCTATTGCAATGATGATAGGACCGGTGACAATCGGCGGGAAAAAGCGCATAACCTTTTTTGCGCCGAAAACCTTGAACAAAATCGAAAGAATTACATATAAAATACCGGCAAGCGCAACACCGAGACCCGCATAAGCGGAGAAGTTGTCAATACCGTTCTGTTTACACAGCTCGGAAATAGCTGCATATCCGCCGAGGAAGGCGAAGGACGAACCCAAGAATGCGGGAACCTTTCGCTTCGTCAGAAGGTGGAAAAGGATTGTTCCGATACCTGCGAAGAGCAAGGTCGCCGAAACGCTGAGCCCCGTAATAATCGGAACGAGAACCGTTGCTCCGAACATAGCGAACATATGCTGTATTCCGAGAATAAGCATCTTGCCGCCGCCGAGCTTTGAAGCATCATAGATGGCTTCATTTTTTTTAGACATGAAATACATCTCCCTTTTATTATTTATTTATTTTTCGGCCGTGCCGTGCGGAGAATTTCTTCGACGCACAGCTTGACCATTTGACAGTATATCATATAAAACGCCAAAAGTAAAGATAAATTTTACAATATTTTTCTTACAATATTTTTTCGGATTGCAAAAGATAAAGAGATGCACGAAAGCTGCGAAAATTCTTGACATGAACCGCCGTCAGTGATACAATAAAGAACGGAAAACCTACATATAATATATAAGTTAGCATGTAAGTTTTCTATACAGATAGTCGATTGTAAAATGTAAAAACGCAAAATTGTGGATAACTTTATGAAAAATCCGAAATAATTTTTTCATTGCAGTTGGGCTTGGCAACTGTATGGGCGCAGGGCAATTATTCAATAAAATTATTTCGGATTTATAATACGTTCAATGCTAATGTG
>CACXES010000157.1 GCA_902766745.1 uncultured Ruminococcus sp. | reverse complement strand
TGTGGGAAGAGGAGATACCGCAAAGCAAGCGTAGCCGCGAGTATATGAGCGGCAAGCAAGCGATGCGAGTATCGACGAGACTGAGGGGATAAGCCCTTAATATGTTACCATTCGGTTCGTCGGAAACCGCCGAACCCTACAATGTTTTGATTTTTGTTTGCCGTAATCGTTGGGTGACAATCCCCCCCGCCGCTTTGCGGCACCCCCCTTTGCACAAGGGGGGCATTTGAGAGGAGGCTCCCCTGCACAAGGGGGCATTGGCTTTGATGTTGATTATTCAGCGGCCGTAATCGTTGCTGTATCTGCCTTGTTAAGCGCACGGAGCTTATCTGTCCACAAAAATGCTTTTACGGTTCCTCCTGCGTTGCTTAATGTTATAGGGTCAGTAGCTATCTTCGTTTCTGTTGTAGCGGTGGCTAAATCAAAGCTGTCATTTACCTTAACGTTCACAAGGGTGCCTGTTGAATCATATTCGGCAAGGATAAGGTATGCATTTCCCTGTACGCCAACGGTGTTGGTTACGGTCATATTTGCTTTGACCGTTGTTCCGACAGCGACAGTATCACCGACCGTCGCATCGGAGCTGTCCTTAAGCTCAACGCTGCTGCTGAATGTAGGCACAGCAAACGTCTCGGGGGCATATACCTTTAGGTGACTAAATTCAACGAACTTTGTGTTTTTTGCGTTCGTTGAATTATTCATAAAGAATATACCCGTCCAGTTTCCGTCTGTGGTAGATGAACCAACATTCTCTATCGTCTGATATACTATCGGATTTGCACTGTCGGTGACATCGGTAATGGTAACGTCCATATACAGGCTGTCTGTATGCTTTGATGCGTCACAATAAATCTTATACTTATGCCAGCCGTTCGTGCCGTCCGGCTCTGCATTTTCTGTACCCTTCGACCACTCTCTAAATGTTTTATCGGTAGTATCATTCGGAGCATAGACATCGCTGCCATTAGAGTCCTTTAAGCGTCCGCTGAAGAATGCCGCAGAGTTCGTGTTTACCTTTAAGATATTATCACTCCCTCTTCCAAACAACGCACCGGTAAATCTGGCGTTCATAGCTGCCGGATCTGTATAAGTAAGATTGTACGACTCATTATTCGGGTCATATTCTGAATATAATTTATCTGCAATCATACCCATAATATATTCCCCGCCTTTGTAACCACGAATGTTACACTCTACGATAAAGCTTTGATTTTTAGGTATGGTTTGACTATTGTCAAACTTCAGCCACACCTTTGCCTGATTTCCGCCGAGCGTAGTGTTGTATTTTAACCAGGCTCCTGCATCGCTATCTCCCGGTTGTATAGACACACCGGTATAAGAACTGATTTGACCCCATTCAGCAAAATTCGGAGTACAGTTTTTAGCATATTTGGTCGCATCGTAATTTGCCGCTGTATGAATCGGATACCAAGTTTTGGAACCTAAGTTCTCGCCAGAAACATCATCAGAATCAAAATAGACCGTTTCCGCCGCAAAAGCCGGTATCTGTACCACACTCAACACAACCGCCAATGCCAACAACATTGTAATACATTTTTTGATTTTACTCATTTTTTACACTCACCTTTCATGAATATAAATTTTAATATTTTTATTTTATTTTTTTCAAATTTATTTAATTTGATATGACGCCGTCCTCGTCACACCGCAGCTTTTGAAGCTTCGGGAACTTGTACAGGAAGGTCTCGTATGTGTCTGCCTCGCCGTCAAGGTTTAAGGTACATTCCACCGTGCCCTTATCCTCCGCCTTAAGCTCTATGGGTGCCCACTTTACCTCACTCAAACGCCGAACCTCCTTGCCGCCTCGTGTAACATTTTTATATCCCGCGGCAACGTATATGTATGTGCCGGACGAAGCGTTCTGCTTGGAGAATATCACACTTGCCGTCTTATCGGTCGGGTCATAACCCATATCCTTGCATTTGAAGGATTGGTCGTTGGGGACTATTTCGCCCGTTTCGTATTCATAAGCCGAGGTTACCTCCTCCGAAAATGCCGACGGGATACCCGACGTAAGCTTTACCTTATACGTTCTGAAGGGTTTTATAATACTGCCTAAGTTTATCGCAAGGGTTGAACGCTCGGCATCCAAATCATCTAAGACCTCATAATCTGCCGTCACCTCACTTCCGTCCTCGGTAACGGTTATAAATTCGTCAAGGTTATGTGAAACAAGCGTATTGAACTCCATCCTTACCTCCGAAACAGTGGAAGCATCGCTTTCGCTTACCTCGTTTCCTAAGGCGTCATAGATTTTTATGTTATCGACCTCGGGGTAGTAAACCTCCTTGCCGTCTATGATTGCCGTCTTATATGCGCTTTGTACAACGAAGGTTCCGGAAAGTGTCTTTCCGCTCACTGCGCCCGTTGCATTTTTAAATGTTATGTTATACATTCCGCTGTCAACCGAACCGTCAAACACTATATCAAACGCCTGACTGTTCGGATTGTCAATATAAAAGTTTGGCACGGTTCGTCCGGTAAGAACATTTGTTATTGTTACATTGTCTTTTGTTAAGCCGCCCTGAATTTTTTCGCTTGCAATAAAGCTTATTCTTCCGTTATCCACAGAAAATCTGTCGTTGTCGGTTCTTGAAAAGTACTTATCCTCCGACGGATTTGTATCTATATACAAGTTGTCAATGATAAAACCGTCATCCGCAGCGGGAGCACTCACGTTCTTGGCTGTCTCCACCCTAAACGACCAGGTTTGTATTCCGTTAACTCCGGACAAATCCACACCCGAATACAAAAGTTCGCCGTCAACATAACAGCTCAATTTCGCATTGCTTGAAGACAGCTCGGAGGTTACAAATTCATAATGATGCCAAGCTGTCAAATCAATCGCTTCATGCTCTACCGCAGTCCAGCTGCTCAACGGCGAATAATGCAACAGCTTTCGGTCGCCGTTCAAATTGATAAAGAGAGGTTTGCAGTAAGCATTTATATCTATATTTGCCCCGAAATAGAAACACACCAACATTCTGAGCTTCTCGGTTGTTGATTTTGCGTCAAAGCTGACCTTTAACTTTCCGCTTTTGAGAACACTCGGGAACTTAAACGACGGCTCACTGGTATTTTGCAGCAGCATTGCTCCGCCATCATCGTCCTGAGTCGATTTGAATTTAGTCCCGCTGTTGACGTGTACCCAGTTTTCATCAGGCAAAACACCGTACTCTGTCGCATTATAATCTTCAAAATCATAAAAGTACAATCCGTCATAACCCTTTTCGGCAAAGACCGGTATCGCTGAAGTTATTGAAGTCAATAAAGCGAGTGTCAAAACTATGCCAAGTATCTTTTTCATATCAATTCGCCCCCATTATTATTTTAAAAGTTTAATATGTGAAAAGAGTTCCGTGTTCTTTGTCTCACCTATACCGCTTGTGTACTCTATCCAACCGCGGCGTCCGTTGCCGTCGTTATCGTTTATCAAATACGAAAATGCTATTTCCTGTCCTGCCTTCGGCTGCTGTCCCGGATTTAAAAGAGTTTTCCACGGAATTCTTGCCTCATAATATGTCTTTGTGCCTTTGTTGACAACCGCAAAGTCTAAGTCCGAAAGCTCACCGTTAGGGATTACATTATCCTGTGACAGCCAGCGCCAAGCCTGCGGCCCCTTTTCGGTCAGTGCCAATCCAATCTCGTGATACGTTGTGGATGCCTGACCTACCGCCAGGAAGCCCTCATCGCCGTAATACACTCCGATTTGGATATCGTCACCGTTCCACTGGTTTTCATCTGCCGGTGCAGGGGTAAATACGCTGTCCGTAACCTCTATGCCAACGTAAAGATTTTCTTCGTCCCACATAAGCATACAGCTTCCCGAAACGTCATTTGTTCCGCCCCAGTCCTTTATCTGTCGAATTTGGTCCGGCTTATCGGCATGCATAGCGGTGTTTGAATCCCATTCGCCATAGTCAAAGTTTCCGTCAATCACGGGCTTTTTGTCTGCATATGCCGCCAATGACAAATCAAAATTCCCTACGCACGGATATCTCCCTCCGTCCTCGGTCACTATATCATATGATAAAGCGTACTGTCCTTTTTTGTATACTCTTCCGAGACCGAACTCGACCAAACCTGTGCTGTTCGCCGGGATTATTCCTATATCAACATTTTCAAGCTTCGATGATATATCGTTGTCTTTAAACTCAATATGCCCCTTAAGCGCCTTATTGCTCGATATATTGGTGATATCCACTATGCCGTTCCACGAGTTATAGTCATCGCCATTCATACTTACCTTCAATGCCGTAACAACGGGAACAGTCGATGTCACCGTGTACATTTTTGAGAATACGGTCTTTTCACCGTCCTTGACTCTGAGGGACATTTCGTATTTCTCTCCCATTTCGGCATTGTTTTTTATCTTAATTTCAGCCTTTCCGTCTTTAAAGCTTCCGACATCGACTATTTCGCCTTCGCTTGATGCGTCAATCTCCACCTTTAAGTCCTTGTCGGTATTTTTATCCAAGCTGATTGTGTAGGTATCACCGACAGGTGCGTCTATATTCATATTTCCCGCTTCAACAAGTACGCTGTCGGACGCCTTCATATCGCCTACATCACCCATAATGTAAATGGGTTCACCGCTTAAATTAAATGTAAAAATTCCGTCATTTCCATACAGCTCCGACCTGTTGCCGTTGCTGTCATATACATCGACCTTATCGGTGTTAATTTCAAACGCCACCGTCCGTTCATTGTCATCTGCGCAATACATTGCCGCAATTTTAGTGTTAAACTTTTGGCTGTCATATGTAAATACATTTACATTTTCATCGCCCGATTCAACAACTTTATCCGGTGTACTTTCCGCAATAAGGTAATTCAAACCTGCAATCATAAGATATGCTTCTGTAGGGAAGTACATCGTCCCCCACATCTTACAATCCGTAAATGGCGGCGAAACATGACCGAAATTATCCTCTCTGTCGGTCTTAACCATACCCTTTTGCTCAAAGTTGTATAATACCGTTAAATTTGAAATGTTATTTATTTTATAAAGAAGTGTTGCACGGCTGTTATACATTCCCTTTACCTGCTCGGTCCCGATTGACAAATCGGTCGATGTATAACCTGTTTCGGTATTCCACATTTCTACGTCCGGCTTGCCAACCTTTGCGAACTCATTCCTATAATACTTCATATCCTCTATCATTCCCGCACTTTCGGCAGAGTTCTGAGTATATGGATGTAAAACGCAAGCGTCAACATACTTCCACATTCCGTTTTTCATACAATCGTCAAAGTAGCCCTTGCCCGCTGTCGACCAGGTAGCGCTTACCATTATGCCGGTGATTGACGGTCCGCCCAAAAGTGAACCCGGGTCGATTTTGTCAATTTCCTCTCTGGCAATCCGACAAAGCTCGGTATACACATCGCCCTGACATTTATCGAGGTACTTGTTAAACGACGTTATGTTCGGCTCGTTCCAGATTTCATATCTGTCGCAAACATCCTTAATCTTTTCCGTCCAGGAAATGACGTTGCTGCGCCAACCCGCAAAGCCCGCCTCCGTATAAGGCATCTCCTTCTGTGCATCCGAAGCCGCAGGATTTATCATTGCCGAAGTTGGGATACCGTAGTAAACAGGAAGGTATTTGAGATTGTTTTCCGCTATAATCGGTGCAATTTCATCGGTCATTCTGTCATTGATTGTCTGTCTCACACCTGCCACATTCGACTTTGCCATAACTTCAAAAAATTCGGGAAGAACCTTGGAGTCGCGCCAATCCGGATGTGCGGCAAAAAAGACTTCGTCATTGTTTATACCATCGGGGTCGGTCTTTATTATCGCAAATTTTGTCGGCATTTGTGAAAAGCTTGTGCCGTCACTCATCTTAACGTCCGCAATAAGCTTGTAAATATCACAGTAGTCCATGTCGCCGAAGTTTAACTTAAGCTCTGCGGTTTCGTCCTTCGGGATACTTACCTTTTCGATTTTTTCGCCCTTGACAAGACCGGTTTCCGTCACAGCCGTAAAGGTAATCTCCGCATCTGCGTCCGCACCGCTGTAGTTATGTACGGTTGTGTTTATAATCTTGTCCTTCTTGAACCATTCAAACATATTTCCGCTTTCGTCTATCTTTGTACTGATATAAAGCTTGTTCTCGTTGGGGCGGCGGGTTACCTTCACCCTTTTTATCGCAATAGATTCGGACGAAATGGGGTTGAATGAACTCCTGGCTTTTATCGAAAGGGTAAAATCGTACTTCCCGTTATACCCTTCGTTAAAGTCCGCATTCGTCAATGTGAATTTTTGGGTTTTCCATGTTCCGGTTGTTTCGGTGTATATCTGGTTTTGCCATTCGCGGTCGCCGTCTGTATTATTGTAATATAAGAAGCAATAGCCCTTACCTGAATCGAAATAATCGATTTCTATATCATATACACTTCCGTCAAAGCTCTCCGCCTTCATTTTATCGGACAGAACAAAGTTAATTGTTGACTTTTCATCGCCTTGAAGCTTATCCATAAGCCAACAGTTCTCACCGTCCCTTGACGCAACAAGCGGAGTCTTATTCGTTCCCGGTTCAACAACTTTGAACCCCGCAGCGGTTGGACTTTCCGAATCCAAAATAACCTCTGCTATATTGGGATCATTCGTCTGCTGCGTCGGTGCTTTTGCCTCCGATATGCGAGGGCATATCGAAAGAGCCATAACAAAAGCACATATCATCGCTGTAAACTTTTTGACTGACATATACTTTACT
>CACXES010000156.1 GCA_902766745.1 uncultured Ruminococcus sp. | reverse complement strand
TATTCATTTTTCTTATTTTAAATTCCACTGTTTCTCATAGTAAACTCCACTCTCTTTCCACTGTGGAATTTACTTTGAGAATTAACTTTATTTTTTCGTATGACGCTGCATGAAAGGTATATACCCGCATGACTATTCCGGCAGCACCTGCATCTACTGCATACAGAAAGCTTTCTACCCTTTCCTCTTCCGAAAATCCCGCATTCTGCCAATCATAAATTTTATCATAGTTTAATGCGAGAACAGGTAATTTGACGAATTTATAATTTCTCTTAATTGATTTGTATCCGCACTCTCAAGGCAGGACATATGCAAATCTATCATCCCTGCACCGTCATGCATACAGTTCTTAATCTCCGCAATAGCCGCTCTTGCCGTTCCCTCACGCACAACGCCCGCCAAAACCGGCGATTCTGATTCCGATATTTTCTTCATACAACCATCTCCCGAGGCCATTATAACAAATTCAAATATATGCGTAAACAGTAAATGTGCATAAATTGCGTATAAAAATACTGAAAAGCGATTACTGCAGTATCAGCGAAATTGCAAAATCACCGGGTTATTTAAATATTTATGATTTTTCAAGAGATTTCAAAAAACATACGGGTATTTCACCTTCAAAATATTAAAAACAGCTGCACAGCCTTGTTGGTTGTGCAACTGTTTTGCCTTTCAGTATACATATATACGTTATCCGTAATTTTTAAAAACTAATCGAGGAAGTATATTCTAACGGCTCTTCTTCCGAATTCATAGCACTTACTTCTCGACGGGAAGAATAAATCAACTTTATTGCCTTTAATTGCACCGCCGCAGTCTCCGGCGATTGCGTATCCGTATACATACTTACCGTCGACCGACTCAATATACATCTTGGTACCGTAGGGTATAACCCTCGGGTCTACTGCCACAACTCCGTAGGTCAGCGGCATACCCGTTGACGTTTTGCCGGCCCACTGCCCGTTGTCGGCAGGCGACGCATCATATGCGGTCGCGGTAAACTCCATAACCTTAGAATAATTCTTTGGTGCGGACGCCGGAATAACTCCAAGCTCCCATACACTTTCCGGACCATATTCAACAATCTCATCTACCGGGTTAGAAAGTGTAGTCTCACTGATTAAAATTCTGCTTATCTCAACGCCATCCTGATAGCTTATCTGATAAACATATTCATTAATTCCTTTCTCACCCTGCTGTGTAACAACCCTTTCACCGGGCGCAAGCGAAGCATTTTCCACCTCAACGGTATTGAAGTCAACCTCCTCCTGCACCGTAATGTTGTGTGTGTCATGTGCGATAATCGTAATAGTGTCACCGTCCGCAACCTTCTCATAGGTTGCCGGATAGACCTCATAATTATCATTTACCGCGATTCCCTGCTCAGCCAGAATCTCCGCTACCGATGTTTCCGTCGTTGTAACCTTTCGGGTCTCGCCCATGTACACAACGTTCACCGATATTGCTCTGATTATGCTGATGACCGCATTATCTCCGACCTCGTCGTTCATCGAATAATTAATGCGATCTCCCTCGTTCAAAATGATACCCTGCTTGGATAAAATCTTTCCAACCTTGGTATCGTTTGTCTTGATCTGAACGGGACTACTCTCCGTATCAGTAATCGTAACATTGTTCGGTGCCGCATAAACAAATCCACAACATCCGATGGTTACGACTGCTGCCGAAACAATCAAAGCAATCTTTTTGTTAGCTTTTTTCATTGCGGCGGACAGCTTACCTTTCAGTTCTGTTATCATCAAATCACCTCGTAATATTTTTACAACATTATCTCCCGTATAAATTAATTTGTTGGAAAATAATGGTTCAGCGTACTACATTGCCATTATAACGTGATTTTTAAAAATCGTCAAGTTTGAAAAATCCGCTGACTCGGAATTATTGTAAAATATTTTTAATAAAACGGCTTAAACTTAAATTTTTTACCCAAAACATCCGTATTTCTCCTCTTTTCATACAAAATGCTTTGAATTGGGAAATTTTTACACTAATTTTGGTTATTGTGCTAAACAAAATAATCTGTTATACTATTATATGAAAAAATTTTTTTCAAAGAACCGAAAAAAATTATAACGGAAGATTTTTTCAGCGTTTATTCAAACCCTTGATATAAGCGGCTTTTTTACATTTTATTTTTCGGAGATGCTTTGAAAAATTTCTTTTGTGCAAAATGCATAAAAGACGCCATATTTTTTTAGCTTTTATACAAATCTATTGATATTTGGAGGAAATTGGTATGGAGCAAAATTTAGTTTATCCTTATGAAAGGATTGACGATTTGCAGCTTGACGGACTGAAAATTATTCAAAATCCAAAGTGGTTTTGTTTCGGAACAGACGCTGTTTTACTTTCCGATTTTGCGTCGAAATCCGTAAAGAAAGATGCAAAAGTACTGGATATGTGCAGCGGAAACGGCATTATTTCACTCCTCTTGTCCGCAAAGAGCAGTGCTAAAGCAATACATGCGCTTGAGGTACAGCCGGGTGTCGCTGAGATGGCATCACGCTCGGTTAAATTAAACGGCTTGGAAGGCAAAATTGTGCCGCACTGCGGCGATTTAAGAGATTCCGAAGAGTATTACGGACGGAGTTTCTTCAATAATATAATATGTAACCCACCGTACAAGGAGGCGGGCGGCGGACTTGTCAACAAGGACGATCCGATCACTCTTGCCAGGCACGAAATTTTATGCACACTTGAGGATATAATACGAGTTTCTTCTATTATATTAGCACCCTGCGGAAAGCTTTCAATGATTCACCGTCCCGAACGGCTTGCAGATATATTTTGCTTGATGCGCAAGTATAAGATTGAGCCAAAGCGGCTGCGTTTTGTACACCCGTCAGCAGGCAAAACCGCAACGATGATTTTGGTTGAGGGTGCGTATTGCGGCAGGCCGAAGCTTTTTTTGGAGCCACCCCTTTATGTTTACAATGAGCATGGCATCTACACAGATGAAATTAACTTTATATACAACAGAAAGAAGGCAGACATATGAACGGAAAACTATACTTATGCCCGACTCCCATAGGGAATCTGGGAGATATAACACTTCGCACAATCGAGGTTCTGAAAAGCGTTGAGCTTATTGCGGCGGAGGACACACGGGTCAGCGCAAAGCTTTTGAATCATTTTGGCATAAAAGCACAGGTCACAAGCTACTACGAACACAATAAGCGCGAAAAAGGCAGCTATCTGCTGTCTAAGCTCAAAAGCGGTATATCCGTGGCGGTTATCACCGACGCAGGAATGCCGGGGATTTCCGACCCGGGAGAGGACCTTGTGCGGCTGTGCATAGAAAACAACATTGAAGTCGAAGCTCTTCCGGGGCCATGCGCCTTTGCCACTGCCCTTGTTGCCTCCGGCATGCCCACCGGAAGATTTACCTTTGAAGGCTTTTTAACCGTCAATCGCAAGGGACGTCTTGAGCATCTTGAAGGTCTGAAATCCGAAATGCGAACCATGATTTTCTATGAGGCTCCACACAAGCTTCTATCCACTCTGCGAGATATGCTTGAAGTCCTCGGTGACCGTGAAATCGTACTCGCCCGTGAGCTTACCAAAAAATACGAGGAGTACCGCCGCACCACTCTCGGTGATGCGCTGCAATATTATGAAGAAAATGCGCCCAAGGGTGAATTTGTGCTTATTTTAAAGGGCGCAGACCCCGATAAGCTGAAGGAGGAATATATAAGCTCTCTGCCAAACGCCGAGGAGCTTTTAAGGCTTTATTCGGACGAAGGCATGAGGGCAAAGGAGCTAACCCGCAGGGTTGCCGATGAATTAAAACGGCCTCGCCGTGAAATATATGACTTGTACCTTAAAATCAAAGACACCTTATAGGTTTGTCATATTTACGCTTCGTGTATCATATACTTTAGCAAAGCATAAATGATACAAGAAGCGAGGTATACGATATGACCGTAACATTAAACAAAGAAGCTATACAAGCCTGCGCAGTGGTATATCAAAAGTACAGCCGCATCACTGCCGAAACGGATGTTAATGTGCCGGATATCAATCCGGATATTTTAAAGGTTCTCGATGTAAGCGGCAATGTTTCCATCTCGGAAAAATCCGTTCATTCCGGCAAGGTTTTTATCCGAGGAAAGGTCAGCATGACTGTGCTTTACACCCCGGACGGCGACACAGTAAGTAAGGTTAAGTGTCTTACCGCCGAAAAGGAGTTCACGCATACCGTCGATGCGGGGAGCCATGATGATAACCTCCGTATGTCGGCCGAAATTGAACCCGAGAGCTTTAATTACACACTGATTAACAGCCGCAAGCTGAGCCTTCGCTGTGTTTTGGGCGCAGACATTAAGCTGAGCCGTCCCGAAGAATTTGAAATCTCCACATCTGTCGGTACGGATGAAAATATATGCACCCGAAGCCGACGCCTTCGGCTTTGCTCAAACCCCATTATTTCCGAAAACAGGATAAGCATCTGCGAGCAATACGAGCTTCCCTCCGACAAGCCGTCTGTCAGTGAGATACTTAAAACCTCCGTATTTCCGCAATCACTTGAATTCACTCTTATGGACGGCAAGGCACTGGCAAAGGGCGAGGCACGGGTCTGCACCGTATACACCTCTGTCGATGACGGAACCGTGTGCTTTACAGAGCATACTCTCCCCTTCAGCGAGCTTTTGGACATTAACGGTGCAGAGGAGGACATGGAGGGCGAAATAGATTACTCTGTATCGGATATATACAGCGAGGTACGGGACGATTCGGATGGCGAACCTCGAATTATAGGTCTCGACTTCGGTCTTTCCGCCTCTGTCCGCGGCCACAAAATATATGAGCCCGAGATTTTGTGCGATGCCTATTCTCTGAACGGAACGGCAAATATCACCTCAAGCACAAAGATGCTTGAACAGCTTGTGGATAACACCACAGCTCAGCTTACTCATAAATTTTCAATTCAGCTGCCTGATGCGTTTCCCGAAATTTTGCAGCTCTGTGATATAAATGCCGCAGCATCGGTCAGCAACATATCCGTCGAAAACGGCGGAATAATAGTCACCGGAAGTATTATCGGGAACATAATATATCTATCCAACGACGAAAGCATGCCGCTGTGCTCCTTTACGGATACATCGGAGTTTACACATACCATTGCGGCACCCAATATAAGCGGTGATTCCGTCTGTGAAGCAAAGGTTTTCGTCGAGCATATAAGCTATACCATTAACGGCGGCAGAGCCATTGAGCTTCGAGTTGTTCTCGGTATCTGTATTCGTTCATATATTAATGAAGAAATTCCGATCATCACCGACATAGACGTTGAAGATGATACGAATACGGAGCCAAAAGCCTGCATTGTCATATATTTTGTAAAAGCAGGCGACTCTCTGTGGAGCATTGCTAAAAAATATCGTACAACAGTGGAAGCTCTTATGGAATGCAATAATTTAAGCAGCGACAGCATAAATGTGGGACAGCAGATTAGAATTTGCAGAAGCGTATAAAGCATACAAGACCGGTGCCGAATTCGGCACCGGTCTTGCTTCGCCGTATTATACGGCGGAATATTTGTTTTTAATTAATTACTGCGGAAGTACACACAGAAGCTTAATCTTACCCTCTGACATATAGATCAGAACCTTGCTGGGTGTACCCTGACCTACAGCTGTCAAGCCGCCGATAGCGGACTCATAGTCACTTTCGGTAATCTTGAGTTCCTGTCCCGTTGTATCATAAACGAGAACCTGCGCACCCTCAAAATCAGTAACATTGAAGCTTATCGCCTTGGTTGTGTCATACTCATCGTCAGCACTCAGTTTTTCGGGAGCAACGGATACGCTTTCATCGTCTCTTGCCGCAACGCTTCCGAGTATAGAAACAAATTCAGCATCATACATATCCTGATTGCTCGGCTCTATTGTCATGCCGAAGCTGTTGCTGCCATTCATCTTATATATAATGTAATCACTGTCAACTACAGTATATCCGTATCTGTCGGTACCTGCGCGGAATATGTCTCCTGCCTCCATATTTCTGATAACAGTCGAGGACGTATCATCGGAAACCCATTCATCAAAGGTAGCCGAAGCACTTGTCCCGGAGGACTTGAAGCCCTTTATTCTGTTCATTACACTGGATTCAGCCGAGTTATTATCCTCATATATCTCATCGAGAACATATACCGGTGATGAAGAGTCAACCGCCTGTGCACTGCTTGCGCCGTAAGCTACAACTACCTTAGGTGCGTTACCCGAGGTAACATCAAAAGCCTCAACGCTGTAATTGCTTACACCGTTTTTGAATATAGTAGAAACACTGCTCTTTCTGAAGTCATCATAGCTCTCTCTGTCCTCAGGTACAACAAAGATGATAGAGTTGCCTATGCTGATACTTACATTGTTGTCATTCGTCAGCTTTCTCGATGTGCTGTTGTAGGTCATCGGTTCATCATATTTAACACCCGCAAGCATTGTCAGCTTGTCCGAAACAACGTCAGCACCTGCATTTACAGTCTTAGCCGTCAGAATCTTATCGAATACCTGATGACCGTCTGAGGTTCTTGTTGTATACTTTATCACCTGCTGAACAGCAGACTTGGCTGTATCACCGGTATTCTGGTTCTCAGCCGTTTCTAAAAGCTTATCCAAAACCTCAACACCCGTGTTACATGTATCTCCGTCAACTCTTGTGCTCTTGTATGTACCGATATAATCCACAGAGCCGGTCGAGGTAAGAACTCTGAACTGAACATCGCCGTCAAACGAGTTCTTGCTCTCACTATAGCCCATGATATATCCGTATTTCATATTCTCACTGGTTACATTTTTGGAATATGCAACTATATCACCGTTAATATCCAGGTAATATGTTCCGGAATCCTGAGTCTTGGGTGTTTCAAGTTTCTCTGTCGCCCCTGTTATCCACGGAGCCATTTTGGAGAAATTGTATTCCTTACCGGAGATTGTAACGCTGTCGTCACCGTCAATCGCGGTGATAGTACCCGTAACCTTATCAGTCAGAACTACCGCACGGGTTATAACCTCGCCACCGTTATCATTGCTCTTTGCAACGCAAACGATATTTCCAACAGCAATAGAGCTGAAGCTTACCGCTGTGCCCGACTTGTTTACAAGCATAAGATTGCTGTCGGTGTCCGGATCAAGCTTTATTGTCTTATCCGAAGGCGTCCTTACAAGATCATCGTTTATCTCATAGGTTGCGGCGGATTTGCTTGATACATGATAAATCTCATACGATGTGATATCAACAACATCATACTTTCCGTTTGAATCGGAGTCGATCAGCTTTATCTCGCCGACAGTCGGTACCATATCAACGTCAAAGCTGCTGGATGCGGCATTTGCACCGTAGAGCTTGCCGTTGTATATAACCACGTTATCGTTTTCAAGGTTAAGATTCTTCTCTTTTGTATCGTCAAGATTCTGATAGTATTTGATCTGAGTCGATGTTGTTCCTCTAAGCTCAATGTTCTTTGCGTTAACCGTAACAGGCTCATTATCCTTTACAACGCAGAGCATAAGCTCGCGCACATCGGAGCCATCACTCTTGTAATAGAACTCAACCTGATATCCGAGGTAATCGTTAAGGCTTGTATCATCGGTGGAATATGTATGAACCTCTTCCTCGTACATACCGTCTTCCTTCGCCGAAATCTGAATCTCGTTTTCACGCAGATTTACATCCGGCTCGGACAGACTCGTCATACGATTTGAAGATATAACACCTGTGCACTTGTTGTATCCGAGGTAGCTGTTTAAGATTGTCTTATCGGTTACCTCACCGTTTTCGATAAGCTTAACCTCCAGCGAGTCATACAAAAGCTGTGCAATACATGCACGGGATGCCGGTGTCTCGGGACCGCCTATTCTGCTTGCCGTCTTGGTAATTCCGCGCTGAGCCGCTATTGTCAGATAATTTGTGTACCAGGGTGTGAGTGATACGTCAACACCGTCGCCGTAGCCCAAGGTGCAGACAATCATCTTTATTGCTTCTTCATATGCAACGTTATCGTTGGGTCTGAAGGTTCCGTCCTCGTAACCGTTGATAACACCCTTGCCGTAAGCCGTGTTAATATTGGGTATAGCCCAGTTTATATCCGAATTGTTATCGTCAATATCGGTAAACGGCAGACCAGCCGCACTGTTGCTTCCCACATTTCCAAGCTTGAGCGTTCTCATCAGCATAGCCGTAAACTCAGCCCTCGTAACATTGTCGTTCGGCTTGAACGTACCATCGGGATAACCGTTGATAACGCCCATAAGATTCAGAGTTCTGACTGAGCTTGAGTAAAGCTCGTTATCGCCGACATCAGAAAATTTTGTCGCTCCGCTCGCAGCGGTATTTGCGGCAGCCTCCGTTCCGTCGCCCTCTGCCGCCGAAACGGAAACGCAGCCTACCGCCATCATAGCCGCAAGCACAAAGCAAAGTATTTTTTTTGTGATTTTCATACTAACTAACCTCCATAATATAATTTGATCTTTTAAAAACCACTCTCATCTTTTGTGAACATTGTACCATGTTTACATCAAAAAGTCAATACGAATTGTTTGGTAAATCTCTTACAAATATGTAACGAAACTGCATAAATCACTTGTTTACTTCTTTTTTCTTTCTCATAAACGAATCCTTGGGAACCTTTGCATCGGTTCTGATATAAACTATACTCTGCGGATGATTTGCAACCGTGATCTCCTCTCCCATCTCATCCGTCATGTACTCTATTTTCTGCGTAAAGAACGTTCCGTCTGTGCATAGAAATTCGACCTCATCACCCTTGAAAAATCGGTTCTTCTGGACAATGCGCGCCATTTTCCTCTCCTCGTCAAAGTCCTCCGCTCTCCCGACCATTTCATACTCACGGATATACGAGCTGCTGGCATAATTCTGCTCACTTCCGCCCGGTCTGCCGAAATAGAACCCCGTTGTGTAGTCGCGGTGGCTCACCTTTTTAAGCTCCTCACGCAGGGTCGGCTCCGGCTTCCACTCCTTTGGGTTTTCAAGATAGGCGTCTATGGCACGGCGATACGCCGCAACAACGGTAGCCACATAAAATTCCGACTTAACACGCCCCTCTATTTTCAGACTGGTAAGCCCGCATTCAATCAGCCTGTCTATATGGTCTATCATGCACAGATCCTTTGAATTGTAGATAAAAGTCCCTCGTTCGTTTTCGTACACGGGCATATATTCACCCGGACGCTTCTCCTCCATAAGATAATACTTCCAGCGGCACGGATGGGCACAGGCACCGCCGTTTCCGTCCCGTCCTGCCATATAATTACTCAGCAGGCAGCGTCCCGAGTAGGATATGCACATAGCCCCGTGAACAAAGGCTTCAAGCTCTAAGCTCGGGCTTGTCCTCCTCCTTATCTCCGAAATTTCATCAAAGGACATCTCCCTCGCAAGAATCACACGCTTTGCACCCATATCATGCCACTTCTGTGCGCTCCTATAGTTTACATTGTTCGCCTGTGTACTCACATGGATATCAAGCTCGGGAGCAACCTCGTGCGTTACCTCAAACATTCCGAGATCGGACAAAATCACCGCATCAATCCCCGTCCCGCGAATCTCTCTCAGAAACCTTTCATACTCGTCTATATCCTTATTATGCGGAATTATATTCGCTGTCAGATAAACCTTCTTTCCTCTCTCCTTGGCAAATTCCACACCTCTTTTTATCTCATCTGTCGTAAAGTTGTCCGCCGCAACCCGAAGCGAAAACTCCTCGCCTCCTATATATACCGCATCTGCACCGTATTCTATGGCTATTTTAAGCTTTTCGAGGTTCCCTGCCGGCGCCAGAAGCTCCGGTCTTTTTAAAATTTCTCTGTCCAATGTATTTTCCTCCAGTCAAATTTCTTAATATGCCGAAATACCGACAGCAAAAAGCTGCCGGTATTTTTGTTATGTTATTTATACTCAATTCCGACGTAATCGCAGATACCGCGGGCTATTGCCTCGGCATACCTCTGCTGATATTCGGGATTTCCCAAAATCGCCGCATCCGACGCCGTATCGATAAATGCGGTTTCCAGAAGTGCTGCAGCCATGTTGGTATTTCTCAGCACGGCATATCTTGCGGATTTAACGCCTCTGTCTCTTATTCCGATTTCGTCAACAACGTTTGTCTGGATACAGTCGGCCAAAATTCTGCCCGAATCCGAACCCGTGCAGTAGTAGGTCTCGATTCCGGTGCCGCCTCCCGCATTACAATGGATCGAAAGGAACAAATCAGCTCCGTTGCGGTTGGCAATGTCCGCTCTTCGAGCCAGAGATGCAGAAACAGATTCGTTAGAGACATTCTCCTTCAGTGAATTTCTTGTCATTATTACATCGAATCCGTTTCTTTCGAGAAGAGGCTTAAGCTTCTCCGCTATGTAGAAGGTTATATCCTGTTCCCGAAGGCCGTTTCCTACCGCTCCGGTGTCTACGCCGTTATAGTTATGACCCGGGTCGATAACAACCAACATTCCGTCGGACGAGCCTCTCGGGACGTACTCTATAACAGATTCTCCCGCCGTCTCCTCGGGCACGGTGTAATCCTTCTCATTCTGTTCTTCCTTTATATATTCCTCATAATCCTCACCGTAATACTGATAATACCTCCAGGCTTCATCATCCTGAGACGGCATCCATATCTCTTCCTCATAGGCATCGGCAGGGGTATCCTGCGACGCCTGAGCAACGGTTATATTCTCTGTCTTTCCGCTGCCCTTCACCAGCATGGAGTTAAAGGTGACCTGTGCCACAAACTGACGGGTTGCATATTCACCTTCATCAAAGCGTGCCGGAGGCGGTGTCTTTCCGCTTTCATCCGCCTTTGGCGGTTCAAGCTCGGTTCCGTTTAAAAGGCCTTCCTTTGACGCCTTATTGATATATCCGGAATACCACTTCGGTCCGACTGCGGCAAGAGCTTCGTCTCCCACACCCGAAGCGCACACAACCATTTTTATTGCCTGCTCACGGGTTATGTAGCCATCCGGCATAAAGCTGTCCTCGCTCATACCGTTGACATAGCCGTTTTCATAGCAGAACGAAATATATCCCTTCGCCCAGCTGTCGTTTGACACGTCCGAAAACGGAAGCTTCTGCGCATTGTACTGTGACTCGCTGTAATCATTGGCGCGCGCCAGAACCGCACACACCTCTGCCCTCTTTATATTATCATTCGGAGCAAATATATCATCGCTTCTCCCGACCATGATCTTGCTTTCGCTGAGCTTATTCACCGCTGTATAGTAAGACGACATGACAGAAACGTCTTTGAAATCCTTACCGAACACCGCTGCCGGCAAAACAGCCGATACAAGCATGAACACCAAGCCTGCTGCCGCCGCCCTCAATCGTTTTCGCATTCAATCACCTCATGTATAATTTTATCCGGTATTGTAACCGAATTGTAACTCTATGCCTATGATTATACCACAGATTTACGAAAAAATCAAGTTGTTCCGTCATTTTCCAATATTTTATTTTGCGTTTATCTGTTTTTTTGTTAATATTATCTATATTCCAAACATCTGTAACATAATTGTAACATTTCCGCAAATATGCGCTATGCTGTGCCCAAACGTTTGACAAGCACAACATTTTGCGTTTGTCCTTCAGGCACAGGCAGATATTAAATCAATCGTTATCCCTCCGCTTTTATTAAAATTCGACCTTAAATTTTGTGCAACATTTTTCTCTGATTGACACTAACAAGCAAATATGCTATAATTTAAAGCGATAACAACATTTACGGCAAACCTCAAGGCAAAGGAAAATTACAATGGAAATTGAACTTAAATCAAGGGAACAATGCTGCTGCTTTACGGGGCATCGTTTTATCTCAGCGGAGCACCGTCTTCAAATAACTCAAAATCTGCCCCATATAATACACGGACTTGCCACATTCGGCGTCACAGACTTTATTGCCGGGGGCGCTCTGGGCTTTGACACCCTCGCCGCACAGATTGTCCTTGCGGAGAGGGAAAAAAACTCCGACATGCGGCTTATTCTTGCGCTTCCGTGCCGTGAGCAGTACAAGCGCTGGAGCAAGAATGACACCCAAGCATATCAAGCCATCTGCAATGCGGCGGATGGGATTTGGTATGTTTCCGAGGATTATTACAACGGCTGTATGCAGAAGCGCAACCGTGCAATGGCAGATCACAGCAGTCATTGTATTTTTTATATGAACGCTCTGAGAGGCGGTACGGCTTACACTGTGAAATACGCTCTCTCATGCGAGCTTGAGATGCATAACGTGCTTGTTCCGTACGCCTCCGGCGTTTAAGCTCCGTTGCTTTTTATATAACCCGTTGCTTCATTATAATATATAGCCGTTTGTAAAACACAAAAACCGCATAAAATTAGGATATTTTGATGTTTTATATGGCTTATTTTCTCCGCTTACTTCGCACAACAGCATCGTACAAATTATAAATCCGAAATAATTTTATTGAATAATTG
>CACXES010000155.1 GCA_902766745.1 uncultured Ruminococcus sp. | reverse complement strand
TTGCATTTGCGAAAGATATACTCGATATGATAATGTAACCACAGATATTAAGCCGCCGTCTTTTGCAGACGGCGGTGTATGCGTAAAGAAACGGAGGTGAATTACCTTTGAGCGATAATTGGATTGTAGCCAACCTCGAAAATGCGTTTTCCACTTGGAACGATAAAATGACCGAAATATGGTCGCTTATTACAACCTCGCCGCAAAGCTTCAAAGGCGGTGCAATTTGGAATGTCATATCCGGCATAAACGGCGGACTTCAAGCCATAGGACTTGGTTTGTTGGTACTCTTTTTTGCTATGAGCATATTTAAGTCAACGGCATCGTTCCGTGATTTTCAGCGACCGGAATATGCCTTAAAGCATTTTATCCGCTTTTGTGCGGCGAAGGTGGCGATTACTTATGCAATGGATCTAATGACGGCGATTTACACCATTTGCGGCGGAATTGTGGAACAAATCGCAGGCTCTCTCGGCGGTATCGGCGGTGCGTCGGTTACGCTCCCGGCAGCGATTGAACAGGCAGTCGAGGACACAGGCTTTTGGGCGAGTATTCCGCTATGGCTTGTAACGATTTTGGGAAGTCTGTTTATTACGGTTTTATCGTTCATAATGATTATGACCGTGTACGGCAGATTTTTTAAGCTATATATCTACACGGCGATAGCTCCCGTTCCCCTTTCCTCATTTGCAGGGGAAACAACATCGTTTATGGGGAAATCGTTTTTGAAGTCGTATGTCGGAGTTTGTATGGAGGGTGCTGTTATCGTGCTTTCGTGTATCATATTTTCGGCATTTGCGTCAAACAGTACGCCAACGCTTGACACAAGTATTACAACCGTCACAATGATATGGAAATACATCGGAGAGGTCATTTTTAATATGCTCGTTTTGGTAGGTCTTATCAAAGGAGCAGACAGAATTGTGAAAGAATTATTCGGAACATAAGGAGGATTTTTATATGAGTTACAAAAATAATGCTATCAGCAGCGATGACCCACAGGCTATTGAAAAGCTGACGGAAAAACTGCATAAATGCGAAACAGAACAGGAATTTATGAAAAAGGTAAATGCCTACTACAAGAAAAACGGGACTTGCGTAGGCTGTGAGGGCGTTTCGGACGAGCTTGCGGCAAAGCTGGATGAAAATATAAAACAGGCATATTCGTGGGATAAACAGCCGTTTCCGTCATACCGCCTTACAAATAACAATGCCGAAATACGCAGACTGAAAAAGCGTATCGAAAACCTTACGGCAACGCAGAATACGGAATTTGTCGGTTGGAAATTTAACGGCGGCGAAGCGGCCATAAACGAAGATAAAAACCGTTTGCAGCTAATATTTGATGAAAAACCGAGCGAAGAACAAAGAACGATATTAAAGTCTAACGGTTTTCGCTGGGCACCGAGCGATAAGGCTTGGCAAAGACAGCTTAATCACAACGCTTTCTATGCGGCAAATCGGATAGATTTCATAAAACCCGAAAGCGATGAAAAACCTACCGATTTGCAACCCAAAGCACCGAAAAAGACCGAGCCGGAAAGATGAGGTGTTTTTTTGTGAATAAAATATTTTGCGGAAACGCAGTTGATGTATTGCGTTCGTTCCCTGCGGAAAGCGTAAATATGTGCGTAACCAGTCCGCCGTATTACTGCTTGCGTGATTACGGCATAGAGGCACAAATCGGAAACGAGCAAACGCCGTATGAATACATACAGAATTTACTACTTGTTTTTAATGAGGTAAAGCGTGTGTTAAGGGCTGACGGTACACTTTGGCTAAACATTGCTGACAGTTATGCCGGAAGCGGTAAAGGCGGCTGGAACAAACAAATATCCGAATGGAGCAATAAAAATCTTAATCCTCAACACAACCCGTCTTGTTATAATATGCCCAAGATTTGGCACGGAATAAAAGCAAAGGATATGATAGGCGTTCCGTGGCTGCTTGCCTTTTCCTTGCGTGAAAACGGCTGGTATTTACGCTCGGACATTATATGGCACAAGAAAAACTGTATGCCGGAGTCTGTCAAAGACCGCCCCTCAAAGTGCTATGAGCATATATTTCTGCTTTCAAAATCA
>CACXES010000154.1 GCA_902766745.1 uncultured Ruminococcus sp. | reverse complement strand
GTGTTTATATGCCGTTATTGTCAATTTAACAAAAGACGGATTAACAACATGGGTTCCTTCGATTTTGAAAGAGAATTTTGCAATGAGCGATTCTGTGTCAATTCTTCTGACTCTTACATTGCCGATAGTGGCTATGTTTGGTAACCTTATTGCTTTAAAAATGCATAAAGTTATCCCCGATTATATAACACATTGTTTTGTTGTGTTCATTATTATAGGAGGAATTGTCGGTCTGACTATTGCCGGTATTTCACAAACACAAATTATATTTACACTTGCGGGATTGATGTTTGTTAATTTTATGGCATCCAGTTTAAATAGTTTAATAACAAGCATATTTCCCATATTTATGCGTGCAAAGGTTAATTCCGGTCTTTTGGCGGGAATCCTAAACGGGTTTTGTTACGCGGGAAGTACGATTAGTTCGTATGGACTTGGACTTGTTGCTGATAACTTTGGCTGGATTTCGGTATTTTGGCTTTTAATCGGATGTTGTATTTTTGCAGGTATTGCGTGGTGCATATATTCTTGCGTAAGATATATTTTATGTGTGCGAGGAAGATAATTATTAACAAAATAACACTCAAATTGACATTGTAAATTATGATGTATATGTTTTTTAGCGACATCTGTTTCGTACACGGGGAGCCAAAAATCAATAAGGTTCTATAAGAATCTTGTCGATTTTGTTTATAACCTATTCACTATTCAATTTTTCTTCAAATGCCTTGTTGATTTTTGAAAAAGCGATGTTGTTTTCATTTTGGAAGAATTGAATTATATAATGAATTTCTTAAGGGACAATGCACATCATTAAATTTCATGATGGATAAAAATGAGGAGGTAGATTTATGAAATTAAAATATTTAGGCACAGCCGCCGCCGAAGGAATACCCGGTATGTTCTGCAATTGCAGAGTGTGCAGAAATGCACTTAAAATAAGAGGAAAAGAAATAAAGACACGAAGTCAGGCTTTACTTGATGATAAGTTGCTTATAGATTTTCCTGCCGATACATACATGCACATATTAAATCATGGTCTTGATTTGCGAAATATTCATAATGTCATCATAACGCATAGTCATTCCGATCATTTTTATCCAAATGATTTTTGGTGCAGATTTGAGGGGATTGCATACGATATAGTTGAAGAGCCATTAAATATTTATGTAACTGAAGCAGGATATAACAAGGCACTCCGTCAACTCGGAGAGGATATGAATGAAACGAGAGTGAAATTTCACAAAATAGCCCCCTTTGAGCCGTTTGATGTTGAAGATTATCATATCATACCTCTTGCAGCAGACCATGACTCAAGCTCTAATCCGGTAATATATATTATTGAAAAAGGTGGAAAATCCTTGCTTTATGCACACGACACAGGAATTTTTCCGGACTCTACTTGGGACTACCTTGAGAAATACAACAAAAAATTTGAGTTAATCTCCCTTGATTGTACCGGAATGGCACAAAAAAATTTGAGACGTTCGCATTTGTGCCTCAACACCGACAAAGAAGTATATGACAGACTTACTGAAATTGGAGTATGTGATAAAAACACGATTGTATATGTAAACCATTTTAGCCATAATGGAATGCTTACTCATAAAGAGCTTGTAGTTGAGGCGGAAAAATATGGATTTTTGGTAACGTATGATAGCCTTGAAGTTGTTTTTTAAAAATATTTATTTGTAAAACAAATTAAAGTTACAGTTTTTTCTCCTACGGGCAGCATGCTTTCTTTGATAGTAGAAAAAATCAGTGGGTTATGTTGTATTGTGGCATTGCGGACCATTTCCTCTTTCACAAAATGCAGAAAGCGGAATTGACTCTGAAGCCGGATTGGTAAATCAGCGTTCGCGGTTCCGTGACAAAGATGGCAAATACACAATTGCCCGTCTTGACCGGGAAAGCGGAAATTATATGATTTTGCCGCTGGTTGCAGATACCACAAAAGGACCGCAGCCTCAAGGTGAATACGGCGGCCGAACAAGCTGAGCGAGGGTTGCCGGCACTGCTATGTATATCGTATGGATTCACGGCATGAAAAGGATGCAAGCGAGGTTAAAAATTATCAAAATATCTTGTTTCTGAAATCGAAATGGTATCTGCGGGTGGTGAATCGGGCCCGGAGGCAAGAATGAGACCGGCAGGAATAACGGATATGGAAGTGTCAAGCTTTATGAAAAAATTCAAGGACAAAAAATTTGCGGCGAAATGCGACCGTGAGCTTATCAAAAAAGGCTGTGATATGCTCGGCATGGAAGTAAAAGAGGTTACTGCGATTTGTATTGAAGCAATGAAGCTGTATGCTGACGAGTTGCAGCTCGGCGTGAAATAGTATTATAATAAATAAGGGGATGCAGCAAAATACTTTAGCATAACAAGGTTCTCCGAAATATAGAAATATTTAATTTCGTTATATTTCGTGATGGTTCTTTTTATTCACTGTTCTCCTGTCTTGACTTGAGAAAAAGAAAAGTTCACTATGAACTAATCTTTTTGAAACATGCACCGCTTTTTCGGTCGTATTAAAATTGACCGTCAGCGCCAAGAAAAGCCTTGTAAATCCAAGGCTTTTTTGTTATGTAAAAACGGATTGTGTCAAAAATGTGTCCGTTTTTCGGGAACCCTACTGCCCGGGCGGCAATGTATAAATATTTCAAAAAATATGATTTGCGTAAAAAATGCTGAAACTCACAATAAAAATTATATTGCATAATCGGGATATTTGATATATAATTAAAGTAATGACATAGTCAATTTTAAAATGTGAAAACGCAAAATTGTGGGTAACCTTCTAAAAAGTATAAAATATTACATTGCCGACCGGGAGCGGCAGGTCGGAACAAGGCAATGAGCAATTTTTTTAAATATTTTATACTTTTTGCCGTGCAGTCACTTCGTGACAACTCCCTTTGCCGCATAGGAGCATATAAGCGGAGAAGGCATACAAAACGGAATTTTAAAATATCCCTATTTTACACAGCTTTTCACGTTTTACAAACGGCTGAAAAAATGATATAAAAGGAGAGGTCAAGCGTGAAAGTGAATTTATATACTACCGATGAGAAAAACGGATTTTCTCAGAAACGTCTATTTTACAACAATGCGAAAATGGACGCAATACGTACGGCAACAATTTCCGATAATCCAATCAATGAAAGCTTTTCGGGCTTCGGAGTAGCAATAACAGGGGCATCATGCTACGAGTTGTCAACTATGAGTGAAGAAAATCGATATAAGTTTTTATGCGACATATATGGTGCCGACGGAATAAATTTATCTGTCGGCAGGCTGTCTATCGGATCAAGCGATTATTCGGCAGATGTGTATTCTTACTGTGATAAGAAAAACGATATGAAGCTTGAAAGCTTTTCGATTGAAAGAGATATGGAATATATCGTTCCCATGATTAAGGAGATTTTGAAACACAATCCAAACATAAAGCTTTTTGCATCACCGTGGAGTCCCCCGGGGTGGATGAAAACCGAGGGCTCTATGTGTGGAGGATATATGAAATGGGACTACATTGATTGTTATGCGGACTACATAATAAAATATCTGCAAGCCTATAAAAATGAGGGTATAGAAATCAGTGCAATAACTCCCCAAAATGAACCGGAGACACAGCAGGTAGGGTATATGCCGGCTTGTGTATGGCACCCGGATTTTGAGGTAAAATTTGTCGAAGTATTGAGAAAGAAAATGACGGCTTTGGGGATGGATACGGAAATATGGCTTTTTGACCACAATTTCAGCAACTGGATGAGAGTGCTGCATCAGTTAAGGAACAATCCCAACCTTATAAATGACTGCAACGCCATTGCCTTTCACTATTATGACGGAGCAGTGGAAATGATTGATAAACTGAAATCGGAATATCCGAATATAAAGTGGAATTTTACCGAGGGCGGCCCCAGACTGTATGATAATTACGACGGTGATTGGTGCAAATGGTCGATTATGATGTCAAAGGCGCTGAATATGGGTTGTGACTCGTTTACCGGATGGAATCTTCTGCTTGACGAAAACGGAGGTCCGAATATAGGTCCGTTTTTCTGCGGAGGTTTGGCAACCTTAAATTCCCAAACCCATGATTTGACTTATAGCGGACAGTACAAGGCATTCAGGCACTTTTCAAAGTTTATTAAGCCCGGTGCAAGCATTTACCCCGTAAAGGTGGATAATTGTGAAATGTCTATGGCTGCTTTTCCAAAAAGCATGATTGCGGTTGAAGGTACGGCGGCGAAAAATAAAGACGGCTCCCATGTGTTGCAGCTTGCGAATGCAAACTCATCTAAGATTCAAATGCAGTATTTTTACGGCGGAAAATGGTGGTACATTGAGCTTATGCCAAATACAGCGGCAACGGTAGTGTTCGAGTAAACCGAAGTGGACAGATTTTTGCCATAAAAATATGATTAACGGTAGGATTAATTTTATATGAACAACATAGGGTTTTAACAATTTAGTTAGTTTATATGGTCATTCGTACGGAAGTATTTAAGCGCATGGCGGCTTATGATATAACCGGAGCTTGACACTTAAAAGCCTGCAAAAATGCTTAGGAATAGCTATCTGTGCCATTTCTAAGCATTTTGTTTTGATATAATACTCACCATTTTGCGGGACGTCAAGCATCCGCATACGGCGGCGGAAATGTCAATGTGGGCGTGGAATGTGGGCGTAAAGATTTTTCTTGTCAAGCAATGCGGCGTGTGATATAATGGACGAAGGAAGCTCGGCACAGTGATAAGAAAACTGAAGGAGCAGCTTTCGGAACACTATGAAAATGACAGATATTCATGCACAATTGAGAAGTCGGAATTTATCCGATCCATATGTGATAAAATAAACGATGGCTAAAATAAATGCGAGATACCGTGGATTTAAAATAAAACCCAAGGAGATTATTATAAATGAAAAAGTTTACTGCGGATAAAAACAGTGAAGGTATGAGACTGGATCGGTTTATGTCAAAGTCTGTGCCCGGGGCAAGGACGGGGGATATCTATAAGGCTTTGCGAAAGAAAAAGGTACGGGTCAACGGCAAGCATTTTGACGGGGCGTATAGGCTGAGTATCGGCGATGAGATATGCATATATATGAATGATGAGTTCTTCGATGCCGAGGCGCCGGCTTTTCAATGGGTCAATTCTCCCTGTGAAATTGACGTTGCATATGAGGATTCCAATATTGTAATTGCATACAAGCCGGCAGGGCTGCCGTCTCAGGAGATTGAGGGAGTTAAGGATTCCCTTGAAAGCCGAATACGCTCGTATCTGTTTCGCAAGGGCGAGATAAATATGAGTGAAAGGCCGCTGTTTGTTCCGTCGCTTTGCCACAGAATCGACAGAAATACGGCAGGGCTGCTTATTGCTGCGAAGAATCATACTGCCCAGACGATTGTGAACCAAATGATAAAGGAGCGGAAGATTCGCAAGCTTTACCTTTGCAGAACAGAGCGTGCGCCGAAGCCCTCCGCGGGTGAAATATGCGGCTGGCTTGTGCGCAGTGACCGTGACAAAAAAATGATTTTTTATGACGAAAAGCCGAAGAATGCGGCGGCTCAGTATTGCAAAACGGCATACAGAACCGTGAACAAAGCTGCTCCGTGCATAGTTGAAGCAGAGCTGTTCACGGGGAGAAAGCATCAGATTAGAGTGAGCTTTGCGCATATCGGCTGCCCCTTGTGCGGCGACGTGAAATACGGGGCAGGCGATACGCGCGGCGGAAAATATCAGGCGCTTGAAGCGTATAAAATTGTATTTGACTTTGATGATAAGGGCGGACCTCTCGATTATCTCGCTCACCGCACGGTGGAAAGACAAAGTACGGCTTTGCGTGATGAGAGATGAGTAATACGAAATATTTAGCTAATGAGCCATTTGGGGACGTACATTTTTTGGTACTGTTTTATTGACAACTAAATAGAGGTATGGTATAGTTTGCTTATGAGATGATAGAATGAGCAGACCTGCAAGAACTATCATCGAGAGCGGAGTATACCATATTCTATTTAGAGGAGTTAGTCAGCAGAATATTTTTGAAAAAGCTCCGGATTTTGAAAAATTAAAAGAAACGATATCAACTGTAAAAAAGACTTGGCTTTTGAAATATTTGCGTATTGTTTTATGAGCAACCATGTTCACATTGTACTCAATAAGACATGGTATGGAAGACCCAAAAGAAATAGAATTGGATATAGGCTAATAAAAGGCTGAGGAGATGAAATTATGAAAAAGATATTATTTACATTTATGGCTTGTTCCTTATTTATTACAGGAGTGTTTGCATCAAATGTATATAGAAAATTTATAGCCGAAGAAGTAGATTATGTTATTGAAATTGATGGTGAACGAGAAGGCTTTACGTTACCTGTAGTTTCAATAGAAAATAACACCTATGTTCCATTAAGACAATTGTGCGAGAAAACAGGATATCAGGTTAATTGGATTGGAGAAGAAAGGAAAATTGAATTGTCAGATAGCGAAAAAATTTCATTGCCATTTTACAATGATATGAACAACTCAAAAAAGGGTATTTTATCTGATGGAACAAAGTATTATTATATTGCGAAAGACAATTTTTCGTACATCGATCAAGCGAATCAATGGGGCGCTGCGTCTGTTAAGAGTAGCTATGGGGAAGTTCCAACAGCTAAAATGGCTGCTGAGATAGGGCGGATTGTTTTAGGATGTGATAAAAGTGATTCTGATATAACAATGCAAGTGTACTATGATAGCAAAAAAGATGCGTGGTTTGTCTATGGTTTAGAAAGCGGTATTGCACAATCTGGATTACCATCTGTAGCTATACAAAGGACAGATGGTAAAATCATTGACAAATATGAATTACGATAGTTTTAGAGAAACACAAGGGGGCGGTCCCATTGTGTTAACAAGCCTTGGAAGTAGATCGTATACCTATTGTATTATACGGGGAATTGTCTACTCCGGAAAAATGGGAAATATATTTTATGGATATACAGGAAGCGTTATGGGGTTTTCTGAAAAAGTATTATTATCAGGATCTGTATATGCTGCGAGAGAAACATTAAATGATTTTGAGGGCGCATTTGAGGAATTTAAAGATTGGGTATCTATACAGCGTGGAGTTATCCGGTATAAGTCAAAGCACCTATGGAATGCTATATTTTAGATATAGGAAGGTAATGTCAATGAAATCAAGAAGATTTGTTACGATAATTCTATGTATTATTTTCGTGATTATAGGTGTATTATTTCTTTATAATTTTTATAAACATATTCGAAATAATAATACATTAAAAACGTTTTTTGTCGATTCAGAAGAGGCTGAACAAATTGTTTTACGTGACTACATGGAAAACAAGGCTTACTTTAATGAAGTTGCGGCACTGCTGTTAAATTACTCGGAAACTGATCTTAGGTTTAGCAATGATAGTAATGTTACACCAACGGATTTAACTAAAAACGAATATTTTTATAAAAATAATGCGACAAAATCTGTAGATAAACTAGGGTATGATGTTATTGCTAAAAGACATGAGAATGGTATATATTTCTTTAGGTTTCGACAGCCTTTTTTAGGTAGAGGGCTAATGTATTACAAAAATGGTTTTTGCCCGGATTATAATGAATATATAACTAAATATATACCAATAACAGAGGACGGCTGGTATTATTTTGAAGAAAGTTGAGGGATATGTACAACTAAAGATGTGGACTTAACTGTGAGCGTCAAAGACGGCCAATGACGTGGAGATGCGCAGTATATACAGCGGCAGTGACATAATTATGGAACGTGACGCAAATAAGAACGAGAAGGCAAGGTATTAGTGAGCTTTGCGCATATCGGCTGCCCCTTGTGCGGCGACGTGAAATACGGGGCAGGCGATACGCACGGCGGAAAATATCAGGCGCTTGAAGCGTATAAAATTGTATTTGACTTTGATGATAAGGGCGGACCTCTCGATTATCTCGCTCGCCGCACGGCGGAAAGACAAAGTACGGCTTTGCGTGATGAGAGATGAGTGATACGAAATATTTAGTAATACGAAATATTTAATGAAGGAATTTCCGCATATGCGACAGCGCGCATTTTTCAAGCCGTGACACCTGCGCCTGAGATATGCCTATCTCGTTTGCAACCTCCATCTGGGTTCTGCCCTTGAAGAAGCGCAGAGTCAGAATGTGCCTTTCTCTGTCGCTGAGACGGGACATTGCCTCGTTCAGTGAAATTTTTTCGAGCCAGGAATCGTCGGCATTTTTTTCGTCCGCAATCTGATCCATTACGAAAACAGCGTCGCCGCCGTCATGATAAATCGGCTCCTGCAGGGAGACAGGGTCGAGAATTGCGTCAAGCGCAACGGAAACATCCTCGCACGGAAGCTCCAGCTCACGGGCGATTTGTTCAACAGTCGGCTCGCTTCCGGATGCGGCGGTCAGCCTTTCCTTTACGGCAAGAGCCTTGTATGCGGTATCGCGCATCGAACGGCTGACACGTATGGAATTGTTGTCACGGAGATACCGCCTAATCTCGCCTATTATCATGGGGACGGCGTAGGTGGAAAACTTCACGTCGTGGCTTGGGTCAAAGTTATCCAATGCCTTTATAAGCCCGATACAGCCGATCTGAAACAAATCATCTGCATTTTCGCCGCGGTTGGTGAAGCGGTGAAGTATGCTCAGCACAAGACGAAGATTTCCGTAGATAAACTCCTGACGTGCCTTTAAGTCGCCGGAACGAATTTTTTCAAACAGCTCTTTCTTTTGCTTTTCCGAGAGAATGGGAAGCTTTGACGTGTTTACTCCGCAGATTTCAACTTTACTTGTCATAACTTGTCCTCCGAAGAATGTGTCTGTATATAAAGTATTTGCCGATGCCGGGAATTTATACTTTTAAATTTTATACTTTTAATCGTGAGGATCTTATGGTTGGAATTTGTGTTCTTACACCCAATAAAAGATTGAGGGATGAAATCCAAAGCGGATCTCATCCCCCGTAAAATATAGGATAGATTAAAATTGGCTGTAATTATATAAATCGGAGCAACTCAGAGTAATCCGGCTTATCCTGTTCGCTTTATCCGATTGAATAGGTCAGAGGATTTAATTTTGACGAATACGAGCTAATCGTTCATCAATTTTACATAATCACCTTGGGTTTTCAGCCACATCTGTGCACCGCTGCCGAAGGTCTCCGCCTCGATGGTGTATACGCCGTCACTTTCGTCTTTTATCTCTGCCGTGGGAATGTGGTCGAGTATAGCTTCAACGGCAGGACCGGAGTATGTAAACCTCAGCGTTTGGAGCTTTCCGCCGAACATAAACTGTATACGTTTTTTGAATTCGCCGTCATTGAAGCGATCCTTATACGGAACGGTAAACTTCTCACCGGTGTCCCTTATGGACTTTATCCTGTCGACCCGGTATATGGTCGGACTGATATCATCCGGATCGGAAAAGTGCTCCGCCTTATCAATGTCATCTATAAATGCGGCAAGGTAGAAGTAGTATTCGGATGCCATAACAGCGACCGGCTGCAGGCGGCGTTCCACAACGCTTTTGTCCTTAAGCCGCTCATACCCGACGTCTATGATGTGGTGTGCCTGTATAACCTTTCCGAGCTGCCACAGCCTGTCGAGCACGGCCTGACCGTGGTGGGGTTGGCAATAGTGGAATTTTTCGCTGAGGATGAGTTCGGAAATTTCGTTCTTGCACCTTGTGGGAGCATAGCTGTTTAAAAGCTTATCTATTATCGGCATCATCTCCGCCTTGACAAGTGTTCGGCTGTCCAGTAATATCTTGCAAACCGCAAGCACCTCGCTTTCGCTCAAAAGCTCCGCTTTTTCGCTTTGCAGGATGTATCCGTTCTGCGATCTGTCATATTTAATGCTCTTGTCCAAGCCGATGTTCAGTGAATTATTGTCGTAAAAGGCGCGAATGTCATCTATATCCCGCTGAATCGTTCTTTCACTGACACCGAAACGGTCTGCTTCGTCAGACTTTCTGATTATATCGCCGGAGTTAATTTTTTCATATAAAGATAAGATTCTGTCATACTTTGATTTCTTGATTCTGAACACTGCAACCGCTCCTTTTTTTGGAATATATATTTTATTATACTCCTGCGCATAGACATATATTGTCATTTGTAAAAAAAATTAGAGATTTATCAAAAAATTTTTCATAATGACAGAATATGTCGCTATAAAAGACTATAATATAACTGTATCTTATATGGGGAAACCTGTTATAATCTGAATTTAGAGATCCCCCTTTTATATAAATAAAAAAGGTGTACTTGCAAAGAAGTACACCGAAAAAAGTGTTTCCTTCTTTGTTGTTGCTACACAATATCTCTCATATGGGTATGAGTAAAGAAAGGAAAACTTTTTTACCAAAATTATTGTTTCCCCATATAGAGATTTTATTCTATTGTGTAGCATTTTAAGTTTATCATAATATGCGAACTTTGTCAACTTATACTTTGGGAACGTTCCGGAAGCGTTCCGGGAACGTTCCGTTCCATCGACCCCGTTGCAACTTTAGCGAAAAAGATTATCTTCTGCCCCGTGGCGGCAGCTATGCGGAAATTTAAGGTAAATCCGAAATAATTTTTTCATTGCAGTTGGGCTTGGCAACTGTATGGGATATGGGCAACTATTCAATAAAATTATTTCGGATTTAATACATCCTGTCCGTATATAACAAATCAAACTGCCGCAGAGGTGTTTTCGCCCTGCGGCAGTTCGTTTTATGGAGTATTTTTATTATATGTAATTCTAATCCGCAGCATAAGTTACGCCAACTTCAATCGGCAAATACAGCGGCATCAGTGTCACTGCGTCCCATCGGAATATTTTGACCGTCCGAGCGCCTATACAGCCGCCGAAATTCAAATCCAATGCCGACTGATTTTCGGCGGTGATGTCCGCGGCAGCGGTGATTCTTCCCTCGCCGTCATATACAGAGAGAAGCGTCATGCACTCTGCGGTATCATTGTCGGAGATTGCGCCGCTGACCGAAACCGTACCCGAAGCCGACACCGTGGCATGGATAACCGGCCCGGTGGGCGGAGTCGTCTGTGGCTCTGTCATTACATAGCCGCAGCTTTCGCACTGTAAGCCTCCCGTGTGCCCCGCCTTGTCACAGGTGGGCGGAACGGTGGGAATCTCGGCGGCGGTATGCGCCGTATGTGCACCGCTGTTTGACTTTCCGTCAACAAGAACGGAGATAGGAGTAAGCACCGCCGTGCCATCCGTAACAATGTGTGCGATTTTCTCCGCCTTGGGTATCGGCGATGCCGAAGCAACGGCAATATACAGCCGTTGCTCGGCTTCGATATAATTCCAGTCGAGATTAATGCCGTTCAAATCGCAGACAACATTCGTGATTTTCGAACCGCCGCTCACGCTGTATACAAGGTCAATGCCTATTGCGTCACCGCCGAAGCAGAAAACCACCGGCGTTTCAAAGCTCCCCTCTGCCGCATATGACGGCAGGCAGAGGAGGAGCAGGGCGGCGCAAACCGCCGCCGCGTATAGCTTTCTCACTGTTCATCACCTCGGTAGCTTCCGTCAACATCGCCGGGTGATATTGCGGTAAAGGTTACGGAATTGGCAGAGGTGCCAAGGGTCTTGTCAATGTAAGACGGAGTGAATATCCACGCTCTGCCCAGGGGGAAGGCGTCAATCTTTCTGACCGCTTTCTGAAGTATGAGCGATGCGTCATACTCGTTTACACTGCCGTCACCGCTGACATCGGCGGCAAGCAGCTGATTGTCCGAAAGGCTTATCTTTCCGACAGCACTCTGGAGTACAAGCGCCGCATCATATGCAGTCACTGCGTTGGCGGCGGTGAGTCCCATTGCCGAAACGCTGACGTTTCTGTCGGATACGACAAGGCTTGTGCTGCCGTTCTCGTCAGTGATTCCGCTGACCCCTGCGGCGGAAACGGTAATTCCGCTGACAAAGTTATTCTCGCCCATAAAGTACTTGACAGACGCACTTAAGGTGTAGCTTGGCTTAATATGCACATTGCCGCTTATCATTGTGGTGACTGCCGCACCGTTGAATGCCGCATCGTGAAGCGTGATGGTGTACTGCTTATCCTCGGTCGCCCTCGGCGTTACGATTATGTTCAGCAGAGCGCCGTCAGCAGGCGTAATGTCGCCCGAGCCGCTGCAGCCTATCTTTAGTACGCCGCCGCTGTAGTTGTATTCCAGGCTGAAGCTTGCACTCTCGTCAGCCTTCTCAACCTTAACGCTCGTAAAGTCGGAGGACGGCAGATCCAACTCCGCATGGAGCGACTGAACGCCGCCGCTTGCGCTGATGTAGAGAGGTATGGTGTAGGGTATGCCGGATACCATTGTCATTGAGGTCGGTATCTGCGCCATGCTTGCCGAATCGGTGTAGGACAGAGGTGTGGGTGAGGTGATAACCGTTCCGTCGGTTGTGGTCAGGGTCAGGGCATAGCTTCCGCTGTTCATCGCCGGTGCGGCAAAGCTGAGCTGTCCGCTGTTCACAAACGAAACATCGGAAATCACGTTTCCGCCAAGCTTTAAGACCATATCCTCCGCAAAGTTTCCGCCCAGGACGGTTATCGTCCGTCCTCCGTCCGCATTCACGCTTGACGGGGTAATACCCGATATGTAGGGCGTGCTGTTTACGTCAATCGCATTGGGTATCTGTGCGGTTCCGCTGTAGCTGATGTTTCCGTCCGCATCGGAGGCTGTGACATAGTATTCGGTGCCTGCCGCCGTTACCTCCGCCGCAGGGATAACCGCCACATACAGATTCTTTGTTGCGCTTTCGGTCATGTCCTTGACCTTGAACTCGCTCTCGCCGGTCTTGCGATAGTAAAGCTTGACCGTGGAAACCGCAATGTTGTCCGTTGCCGTGGCTGAAACAGTGACCTGACTTCCTGCCTTCGCCGTCTTTATCGGCGAGTGAGTGAGTACGGGGAAGATGTTGTCAATCGGTGCGGCGCTTGTGGTGTTGGATGCGCCGCCGTACTCGTTGCCGTCAGTGTTCACCACCTTGAAGTAGTAGTAATAGGTAACGCCGGGCTTAACGTCCGTGTCGGTGTAGCTTGTGCCGGTGAGTATTGACTGATTTATCTTGGTGAAGTTCGATGTCTCGCTCTCGGAGCGGTAGAGGTTGTAGCCGGCAAGGGTGTCATAGTCGTTCTGCGCCCAGGAAAGCTCAACCTTGTTGGTGCCGCCCTCGGCGTTCAGCATCATGGCAAGGACGCCGCTGGTCGATACTTCAAAGCTGAACCGCAGAATATCCTCTCCGCAGACAAGCCACCTGTCGTCTGCGGCACAGCCGCCCTTGGTGCGGAAGTACATGGTTCCGTCAGTCATAACGGGCGAAATCTTTGTGGTGCCGACCCACTCCCTCGGCGATACAAAGTCGCCCGATACGGAGAAGTCGGTGTAGGGTGTGTCCGGGCCGTAGCAAACGCTCGGCTGTACATCGGTCGCCATGTCACGGTTAAAGAGCACGTGAACTTTGACCTCCTGTCCCGGGGCGGCGCTTGTAACCTCGTTTCCATCCCCGTCCTCAAGATATACGCGCGTCACAAAGGGATATATCTCCGACAGGCTCTCGCTCTCAAGTGTCAGAATCGGATCCTCGATTATATCCTGATATGTACCGGAGTAGTCGTCTGCGTCCACAATCATCTTATTGATAAGCGTCTTGTTCTCCGTCCCCCAGTAATTATTGTACAGATAGTGGTCAAAATAATCACTGTCATAGCTGTTGGCAATAAATTGTGCCCAGGACTGTGGATTTGTATTCAGCACCGGATTTAATATGGCGTTGTTAGTGGTTGTGTGTAGTATTTCCTCCAATGCAGCATTTACATCAAAATTCTCAAGTGTTTCGCGTATTTCCTCATCGGTTTTATCTGCCGGTATTTCAAGTACAGCTTTGGCTACATAGGAGATTGAATAAAATTTTGAACCGCTGATATATACATATGGAGAGTCGGGAGAATTATTGGAGTCGGCAATCTCAACAGGATATGTGCTTCCGTCTTCCCACTCATATTTTCCTGTAGCTGAGTTATATAGACAGCCGATAAAACATCCGCTAAACTTACTGCTTATAAATTTCTTTTCGACATCATCATTTACACAGGCAAGAGTGCCGCCCAATGATTTCGCGGCAGCATTTAGTAAGTCATATTTTGCTGAATAATCTATGGATGCATAACTTGAAAAAACACATTCAATAGTTGCCGTAATATACTTACTGCTTGCACCGTCATAGGTATAGATTGAATTGCCCAATGTCAAACCGGAAGTCGGTTTTTTTATCGAAGTCCAATAACCAATACTGCTAGACTTTTCAATGTTTGGTTTCAAACCCACATCGCCAGTCATAAAGACATTATTAATAGATTGTGTATAATTTAAATCAACTCGGCAAGAATTTAGAATACAGTTTTTAATTTTATTGGTATATAATGTATTGCAATCAATGCCATAAGGAACAAAACCGTATATTAGGGTATTAATAATAATCCCTATATAATGGTTGAAACCAAAACAACTACTAGAGACCCTCCCACTGTCATTTACGTAACGGTAGCTTACTTCCTTATCGGTTTGTGTTAGTGTACAATGATCTACAAGATTGACAGGTTTGGAAGCTGAACGTTCAGTTGATCCCAATCTGGGGTTTATAATATTGCAGTATTTCAGGGTTTCTATGCCGTCTCCGGCAATCTCCACACAGTATTGCTCAAAGCCGGCACCGGGATACATTTCTATTGGTTCTTCTTCTGTACCGATAATGTTCAGTGTACCGTCATTTAAAATTTTAGGCATGGTCATGCCGCCGTAGGCGTCCTCATAGTCGGAGGAGTAGAACTGTATCTTTGTGCCCGGCTCCACGGTCAGTGTTACGCCCTCGGGGATATGAACCGTGTTTTCCACTATCCAAAGGTAGTCCTTGGTGAGGGTGGTGTCCTCCTTTATTTCGCCCTTTATGCCCCTGCCGGATTGTACGCGGAAGGTGTAGGCATACTCCGCAGTATAGGCGGCTTTATCGTTCTCGTCATAGCCGTTTGTTGTGGTGACGGTCAGGTTTACGCATATCTCGGTATCGTTGGGTGTTTCGGGCGAAACCTTGAACTGAATCGGATTTTCCACATCGGTGAGGAGGCTGTCCTCCCACACAAAGCCGTTATTGCTTTCGGCGAAGGTGCCTGCCGGGCTTATGGTGATTTCCGGCTTGGTGAATTCGATATAGGGGTTTGCCACGCCGCCCACGGACACTGCGTCCGCTGTAACCGTTATGTTGCCGGTGAGACCCCACTGATTTCGTATCATTACGCCCAGGTCAATCGTCTCGCCTGCATCAATTATGTTGTCGCCGTCGTTCAGCGCGTTGTCCTCACGGGCATTGTCCATGGCGAAAACCTTCTTTACGCTGATGTTCGGCTTCGGCAGGTTGTTTACGCTGTCATAGATATCAAGCGCCGGATATGTATAGATTTTGTAGTTATCGCCTTCCTTTCTTTTGACAGTTGTTCTGTCGTTGGTTGCGGACGTAAGCTGACCCATGATAAAGCGTGAGGAGTAGGTGTCCTTATCGCCGAAGTGACTTCTGAGGATCGCCGCGGCGGCGGATACGCAGGGCGCCGCCATAGAGGTTCCGCTCCACAGGGCATAACGGTTCCCCGGCAGGGCGGAGTATATGCTGACGCCCGGAGCGGTCAATTCGTATTCGGCATTTGCATTGACCTTATAGTCCCAGTTTGAAAAGCCTGCAAGAGTGCCGAACTTATCCGTTGCCATAACGCCGATAACATAGGAGTAAGCGGCAGGGTAAATATCTTCACGTTTCGGATACAGTGCCGGGTCTGCGTCGGTTGTGGGCAGACCGTCATTGCCGGCTGAGGCAACGAGAACGCAGTCGGAGAAGGCGTCCTCAAGGGCACTTTCGATAAGATAGGATTTACTTGTGCCGCCGAAGGACATATTTATAACGTCCGCACCCATCATATGGGCGTAGTTGATTGCCTTTGCAATAGCGGACGATGCGAGAGAGCCGGTGGAATATCCTGCCTTTATCGCCATTATCTTAGAGCCGTAGGCAAGACCCACGCCGCCGGTGCCGTTGGCGGACATTCCGATGATACCTGCCACATGGGTGCCGTGGCCGTTATCGTCCATGGGGTTGCCTGCCTTTTTGCCGCTTGCGGTCACGTCCACGCCGTAGATATCGTCGATATAGCCGTTGCCGTCGTCGTCGACGCCCTCGGTGCCGTAAAGCTCTGCGGTGTTGACCCACATATTAGGCGCCAAGTCCTCATGGGTATAGTCCACGCCGGTGTCGATAACAGCCACGACCGAGCCGCTGCCCGGGGCGGTGTCATGGTTCAGTGCGGTGTACCACCAAAAATCGGATTTATGCTTTAAAAGGCTGTCGAAAATCCAGCCGGCACCCTGCTCGACCTCGGTGGGTTCGCCGTAGTTATCCGAGGAGTAGATATATTCCGGCTCGGCATAGGTTACGCCGCCGAGTGCCGTTATCTTTTCGATAACGGAGGTTACCTCCTCCGAGGTATAGGCTCTGTACCATATTTCCTTTTTCTTGCCGATGCCGACAGCCTCGCCGTTCTCGGTGAAAAGCGGCTCAACGCTGCTTATGCCCAGGGCGGAAAGGTCGGACGAAATATCGTCCGCCGTCGAGGAGCTGTCCATGGCGAAAAGGACGATGTTTTGTGTGTATTTTTCGGATTCGTCTGAATCATCGATTGCCGCTGAATCGCCGTTTTCGGGGATTTCGGACGGGGCGGCGATTTCCTCTGCCGTGGTTGGCTGTGGTTCGGCCTCTGCCGCATATACCTGCGGCAGCAGTGCAAGGCACATACTAAAGGCAAGTATCAGGCTGAGGGTTTTTGATAGATGTTTTCTCATAAAAATTCCTCCCATAAATTTAATTTTATATAGCCGTTTGCAAAACGTGAAAGCGGTAGAGATTATCTCTCACCCCGTGGCGGCAGCTATGCGGAAAGCTGTGGTATATCCGAAATAATTTTTTCATTGCAGTTGGGCTTGGCAACTGTATGGGCGCAGGGCAATTATTCAATAAAATTATTTCGGATTCCGGGAACGTTCCGGAAGCGTGCCGCTTCACCAATCGCCGCTGTAGCTTTGGTGAAAAAGATTATCTCTCACCCCGTGGCGGCGGCTTTGCGGAAAGCTATCCGCAGTTTTGCGTTTTCACACTTTACAATCGACTGTTTATAATTTATCTTCGGCAATGTTGCCGGAGCTTATTATTTTTCTGTGTTTATGTATCTGACTGCAATGGCGGAAAGCTGTGCCCGTGTGGCGTAACCCTTAGGGGTTATGTGTGTGCTGTCCGTGCCGGTGATAATGCCGACATCGACCGCCCATGCCATTGCCGAAACTGCAAAATCTGAGATTTCGGTGCTGTCCGCAAAGCTGTCAAGCTTACCTGCCGTTTCGGGACTGCCGCCTAAGCGGTAGAGAATAGTCATTGCCTGTTCGCGAGTTACGGTGGCGTTCGGGGAGAACTCCGTATCGGAGGTGCCCTTTATATATCCACGTTCATATGCCCACGAGACACAATCGAAAAACCAATCGCCGCCGCTGACATCAACAAACGGTAATTCCGATTTTAAATCAGAATTTGTATCGGAATCCGCCGCCATATTCCGCAGAACCGAGGCAAATTCCGCTCTGGTCATTTCTGCGTCAGGTAAAAATCTTCCGTCCGGGTAACCCTTAACGATGCCAAGGCTGACCGCATTTTCAATATACCGGCTCGCCCAGTGATCGGACGATACGTCCGAGAAGGACGGAGCGGCGGTCAGGTTTTCGGGATTGTCGGGTGTTTCGGGTTTGATTTCCGTTTCGGAATTATCCGCTGTATTTTGGGAAGCTCCGCCGCCCGGGCTGAATCCGGCCGAACCGCCCGAACCGCCGTGGGAAGGCTTTGTGTCTTTGTCGGACGGGGTGTCGGCTTCGGGGTCATTTTCGGCATAGCCGAAGCTGTCTTTTACGGTTATTTCGCAGTCAATCACACTGCCGTCACTGCTCCGAAGCTCGGCAAAGGTCAGCTCAAGTCGGGGATTTCCGTCCTTCGGCTCAGCGAACACGAAGGATGCAAGCCTGCCGTTCTCGATTGAGTTTTCGGCGGCCGCCGCCGAAAGGATTGCGCACGGCTTTTCGCCCGGCGCACATGGGTTTGTATCGGTGAGCATTCCGCGGACAACCTCGCCGGGGATAACCTTAAGACATTCCAGGACGGCACTGTCATAGGACAGCTCAAGCTGTGCCGAGGAAAAACCCGTGTTGTCCGAGATGTCGACGGTGACTATATACTGCCCGTCATACAGTGCGGAGGGCGGCGGAATATCCACGGTAAGAGTTGATGCCGCGTAGGCGCTGACTGCCGTCAGTGACAGCGACAAGCATGCCGCCAAAAGACTTTTTAAGCTTTTCATGTTACAGGTCACACTCCTTATGTTTGATTTATATATATTATGCCTCCGTCACGGTTCAAGTCATATCTTGCGTGTGCGTGTGCATCGCCGGCATCGGGCATATTGATATATGCCACAGGCTTAACCGTGTACGAAACAGTGTCGGTTGTGTCATTCTTAAACGACAGAGCTGCGGTCATTAATCTGTTGAATGCCTTACCGGCAGCTGCCGCCTTTGCAACAATGTCATATATTAATTATCCGACATTTCTGCCGGGTAATCGGCTAATTTGCACCGAGTATGTTATTATTGATATATGTATATATAAATTCAAGCTGAAGCTGTGCCTTTTCGGCGTCATCCCATATGACATAGTCCAAAACTGCGGATACAAACAGATAAACCGCCGGCCGCAGAGTCCGGTGGTCACAGCGTAATGCTTCTGCAAGCTTTTTGGCATACTTATCATACATCTTCTCAAGCCCTTGCCCGTTTTCGCGTATTCTCTTGCCATAGACGGGACTTGCCGCCATTTGGTATATAAAGCGAAGCTCGTCTCTCTGACGGCCGATTTCCGACAGGCAGTTGTCGAAAAAGGCACGAAGATTGCTCATATTTGAAAAGGCGTATTCAAAAATCCTGTTTGCCGCCCTTTTTAACCCGTGTTCCGCAGCTTCGCAAATCAGGCTCATTTTGTCGTTAAACCAATAGTACAGCGTTCCTTGGGCAAGCCCTGTTTCTCTGCATAGGTCGCGGATGGTAATGTTCTCAAGGCCGTGACTCGAAATGTAGTCAAAAAGCTTATCTAAAATTATTGCTTCGTTTAAGTGGTATGCTTCACTTTTCATCATGATAATCTCCATTCTTTTATTGTTAACTGATCTGTACAGACGTCTTATTTTATTTGTATCATCTATTTGCAACATAATTCAAATTATGTTG
>CACXES010000153.1 GCA_902766745.1 uncultured Ruminococcus sp. | reverse complement strand
GCCGCGGGGCAGAAGATAATCTTTTTCGCTACAGTCGCAGCGGCAACGGTGAAGCGGAACGCTTCCAAAAAGTATAAAATATTACATTGCCGACCGGGAGCGGCAGGTCGGAACAGGGCATTGGGCAATTAATTCAAAATATTTTATACTTTTTGCCGGCCGGTTGTGGACAGCTGTTCCCACTCCAAAAGGCGAAATAAAACCCGTTTTGTGTGCTGCCGTTGTTGCAGCGGCAACGGTGAACAGCAAGGATATTGACAAACAGAGCGGCTTGTTGTACAATATGATATGAGAGGAAAATTACGGCCGATGATGAAGTCGGTGTAAGCTCGGCGGAGAGTAAAATATATTAAATATGCCGCATAATGCGGCGTGGAGGAGGTATATCAAATGAGAGAATTTTATGACTGTGAATATGAGGAAAAATGCTGTGGCGGAGGTAAGTTTGTTGCGGCACTGGCTCTGGCAGGGCTTGCTGCGGCAACGGCTTTTGCGGTGGTAACACATATGCAGAACAAGAAGTATAAGGAAAAGATTATTGAACTGAGCAATAATATTCCGAATACTCCCGAGCAGGAGGCGGAGCTTGAGGAAATACGCAAGCGCGAATGGGCTGCCGCCAACGCTCCGGCAAATCGTAAGACTGATGAGGAGCGGCTTGAGGAAAATCGCATAAACGAAGAAGCGTAAAATATCGAAACGGCTGCCCCGGAATCACGGGCAGCCGTTTCGATATGCTATATTTTAAAGGTTTGAATGAGAAAGTCAGACTAAAACACAATATATTGTATCTGTGTTTGTTCATCTTTGCAAATATAGTATACAACTTTAATATTGAATTGTCAATACTTAATTTGTAATATTTACGAAATATTTTAAAGACTTGTACTTGAACACTGTTTTCAGGATGTAGGGAGGCATATCACATGGAGATAGAAGCGGTTGCGAAAATCCGCACGGATTTCCCGAAAAAGTTCGGAATACCGCGGCAGAGCGGACTTGCCGACAAGGTGACGGGCAAAATTGTATTTGAATCGGAGTTTAAAAACCCCGACTGCATACGGGGGCTTGAAGGCTTTTCGCATATATGGCTTATATGGGGATTTTCCATGACATCGGCGGAGGGGGGTGTGTCGCTTACCGTACGTCCGCCGCGGCTCGGCGGAAACAAAAGGGTCGGTGTGTTCGCCACACGCTCGCCGAACAGACCCAACCCGCTGGGGTTGTCCTGCGTACGACTGGATAAAATAGAATACAATTCCGCCGAAGGGCCGATGCTTTATGTGTCGGGTGTGGATTTGGCGGACGGTACGCCGATATTTGACATAAAGCCGTACATACCGTTTTCCGACTGCAAAACCGACGCATCGGGCGGCTTTGCCGCCGATAATGCCGCCTACCGCCTTGAGGTGAATATTCCGGAGGAGCTGAAGGTGAAAATCAAGCCCGAAAAGCTTCCGGCACTGATTCAGGTATTGTCACAGGATCCGAGACCTGCCTATCACAAGGATGCAGACAGGGTGTACGGCATGACATATGCCGAATACGAAATAAAATTCCGTGCAGAGGATAGCTGCGTTTATGTAGTTGATGTTATCTGCTCGGCCAATCAATGATTTCATCGCCCCTGACCATGTATGCGGATTTTGCAAGCCTTGCAAGTGGTGCGTCAAGCAGGGAGTCGGAGTAAAATTTATCTATTTCGGCGTCGCCGAATTCCTTGCGGAAGCGGCGTACCTTTTCCTCGCCGCAGCAGTTTATGCCGAGGTAGCAGCCGGTGTGCCTGTCCACCCGTGATGCGATAAGATGCTTTATCCCTATTCTGCCGCAGACGTCCCGAAGCAGAAATTCGGGAGATGCCGAAATTATAACATCATCATCTTTCTGCTGCCTTATATAAAACCCCTTTATCTTATTCAGATGAGAATCCCAAAATTCCTCGACCCAATCGTCGATATTGTCTATATCCCTTAAAAATCTGTACATTACCTCCTTAAATTCCGTCTTTGAGCACAGCCCCGCCTTGTACCCCGCAAAGCTTATGCCGCAGCGCAGAAGCCGAAGAATAAGCGCAGGGCGGCGCTTTAAGCACATTATAATAAAATCCTCGGTGCTGTCGCCGTTGTATATTGTTTTATCAAAATCATAAACATTCATCTTCAAAAACCGCCTTTCGTATTCTGATATTTTAACACATTATGATAAATTATGCAATAAATTTTGATTTACCTATTGACAAATAATAAAAAAGTGGTAAAATAATAGTTAGCACTCGAGAGGTGAGAGTGCTAACAAAAGAATAAGAGGTGTTTAAAATGGCAACATATGAGTTTAAATCCGAATCCAAGCGTATGCTGGATTTGATGATAAATTCAATCTATACGCATAAGGAAATTTTCCTGCGCGAAATAATTTCAAACGCAAGCGATGCTCTGGATAAGCTGTATTATAAGTCGCTCAGCGATGATACGATAGACTTCGATCGGGAGAAGTTTTATATCAGAATTACTCCCGATAAGGACACGAGGACGATCACCGTATCCGACGGCGGTATAGGAATGACCAAGGAGGAGCTGGAGGAAAACTTAGGCACGATCGCAAAAAGCGGTTCCTTCGCCTTTAAGTCGGAAAACGAGAAGTGCGACGACGTGGATATCATAGGTCAGTTCGGCGTTGGCTTCTATTCTGCGTTCATGGTGGCAAAAAGCGTTACCGTAATCAGCCGCAAGTTCGGCAGTGATGAGGCGTTTAAATGGTTCTCGGAGGGGGCGGACGGATATGACGTTGAGCCCTGCAGCAAGGAGACTGCCGGCACGGATATTATCATTTCCTTAAAGGACAACACCGATGAGGAAAACTATGACCAATATCTCGAGGAATACACCATAAGGAATCTGATAAGAAAGTATTCCGATTATATAAAGTATCCGATTAAGATGATGGTTACGCGTCAAAAGCTCAAGGAGGTTCCCGAGGAGGAAAAGAAGGAGGACGCAAAGCCGGAATACGAAAGCTATACCGAGGATGATGTTCTCAACAGCATGGTTCCGCTTTGGAGACGGAATAAGTCGGAGCTGACCGATGAGGATTACAACAGCTTCTATAAGGAAAAGTTTATGGATTACGAAAATCCGCTCAAGACAATCCACACCAGTGCGGACGGTATGCTGAGCTATAATGCGCTTCTGTTCATACCCTCGCATCCGCCCTTTGACTACTACACAAAGGATTTTAAGAAGGGACTTGCCCTTTACACCAACGGTGTAATGATAATGGATAAGTGTGAGGACTTGCTGCCCGATTACTTCGGCTTTGTGCGCGGCCTTGTGGATTCTGCGGATTTGTCGCTGAATATTTCAAGAGAGATACTGCAGCATGACCGTCAGCTTAAAACCATTGCGGCGCATCTCAAAAAGAAGATTAAGTCGGAGCTTTTGAATATGCAGAAGAACGACCGTGAGACGTATGAGAAGTTCTATGAAAGCTTCAAGCGTCCGCTTAAGTTCGGAGTTTATGATAACTACGGCGCAGAGAAGGACTTCCTGTGCGATTTGATAATGTTCTATTCCTCCACCGAGAAGAAGCCGGTAACCCTGGCGGAATATGTTGACAGAATGAAGGAGGATCAGGACGCAATCTACTATGCAAGTGGCGAGACGGTAGAGCAGATAGACAAGCAGCCGAGATGCGAGAGCATAAAGGACAAGGGCTTTGAGGTTCTGTATCTGACCGAGGATGTGGACGAATTTGCCCTGAAGGTGCTCGGAAAGTACAAGGATAAGGAGTTCAAGTCCGTTGCATCGGCAGACCTCAATCTGGAGGACGAGACGGCAAAGGCAGAGGAGGCTGTTGCGGAGGAAACGTCAAAAGACTTGTTTGCGGCAATGAAGGAGGCGTTGGGTGAAAGAGTGGTAAACGTTAAGCCCACTACACGTCTTAAAAATCATCCTGTATGTATCACCAGTGAGGGCGAGGTTTCCCTCGAAATGGAGAAGATTCTGGGACAGATGCCAAACGGCGGCGTAAAGGCTCAGCGTGTACTGGAGATAAACATAAAGCATCCGCTGTTTGAAAAGCTGAAGACGGCGCAGGACGATAAGGATAAGCTTAAAAAGCTGACCGAGGTTTTGTACGGCTGTGCGCTGCTCGCCGAGGGTATGAACGTTGAAAACTCAGCGGAATTTGCCGACAGTGTATGCGACCTGATATGACGGAGCTTCAGAGAGAGTTATTTTCAATGAGTGATTCCGGCTACCGTGATTTTCATGCACGGCTGATGCCGAACATCGATAAGGCTCGAATCATCGGCATCAGAACACCCGTGCTTCGGAAATTTGCGGCGGAGTTTTCCAAGGACAGCCGTGCGGCGAAATTCGTTGCGGAGCTGCCGCATGAATACTACGAGGAAAACAACCTCCACGCATTCCTGATTGAAAAGATAAAGGATTTTGACAGGGCACTTTTCGAGACGGAGCGGTTTCTGCCGTATGTGGACAACTGGGCGACCTGCGATATGTTTATGCCTAAGGCGTTTGCGAAAAATAAGGATAAAATTGCGGAAAAGGCACTTGAGTGGATAAATTCTCCCCGTCCGTACACGGTCAGATACGGAATCGGCATATTGATGAAGCTGTTCCTGGATGAGGATTTCAAGCCGGAATATATGGATAAAGTATCTCGGGTCAGGTCGGATGAATACTATGTAAATATGATGATTGCGTGGTATTTTGCCACTGCGCTTGCCAAACAGTATGACTGTGCGGCGGAGTGCATAGAGAATTTGCGCCTTGATACATGGGTGCATAATAAGGCGATACAAAAGGCGGTGGAGAGCCGCAGAATTTCGGAGGATACAAAGCGGTATCTGAAAACTCTGAAACGATGATGCGTGCGCTCTTGCGGCGGATAGGCATTATCCGCCGTGACGGTACTCTGTCGGAGTAATGCCGATGTAACGCTTGAATATCATACTGAAATAGCTGTGGCTGTCATAGCCCAAGCGATCGGAAATTTCACCTATGGGGAGCTTTGTGTTTTTCAAAAGCTCCCTTGCTTTTTGCATTTTCATAAGATTCATGTATTCAAAGGGGCGAAAGCCGGTATATTCCTTAAAAATACGGCAGAAATGCTCCTCCGAAATGCCAAGCCTATCTGAAATTTCGCCGAGGCTTACACTGCGGCTCTCTGACATACAGTGCAGAGCAAGCGTCATAAGATGCAGACTCTTGCCCGACAGAGCCGGAATTGGAGAGGTGTATTCGCGCAGCTTCAGAAGCAGCAGATACAGTGCCGCGCTCGTATCCTTAAAGCAATGAGGATTTTTCTTCATTTTATCAAGCTCGGCATATTCTGACTTAAAGTCAAAATCGGGCGGAAGTCGCCACACGGACGGCTCAAAGTCGAAAAAGCCTCTGACGCCGCTGCCGTTGAAGGTTATGTAAATCGTCTCCCACATATCGCCGCCGCAGAAATATTCGTGAGCGGTGTTCGGCGGCAGATAGACAATGTCGCCCGGACAAAGCTCAAAGGTTCTGCCGTTTATAAAGCAGCTTCCGCCGCCCTCCTCGGTGTAGAGCAGCTGATAATCCTCGATTCCGAGAGGACGGTGCACCGGCGGCTGAAACTTAGGATTTCCTATGGTCGCTATATAAAACGGCATATTTTTTTCTATTAAATTCGCAAAGGGCAAGTATCCCGAAATCTTCATAATGATTATCACTCCTTTTATTCTTATTACTATACCATAAGCTTTCAGAAAAATCAATATAGTTATAATTCCAATCAATATATTTTGATTGAAATCAGCGGTTTTATGTGATAAAATGGACATATAAGCTAAGTCAAAAATTAGATAATTGTAAAATTAAAATTTCAAAATATGTGGATAAGATCATAAAATCCGAAATAATTTTAATGAATAATTGCCCTATGCCCATACAGTTGCCAAGCCCAACTGCAAAGAAAAAATTATTTTGGATTTTGTTCGGAGAAATAATATATTATATCAATTTATTCACATATTTTAATGATTTCTCGGTTTTACAATTGTTTAAAGTCAAAAAAATTATAAGGAGAAAAGCAATATGGAAAAATATAATGATTTTTCAATAGTTTCCGAGAACCGTGAGCCGCAGAGGGCATATTACATACCGTTTTCCGATGCGGAATCGGCAAAAACCAAGCATTGGACAGAGTCCGACCGCTGTACCCTGCTGAATGGCGAATGGAGCTTTAAGTATCTCGAGTGTCCTCTCGATATCCCCGATGATATTTTGGGAATAGAATATAATGAAACACTGCCCGTACCGTCCTGCTGGGAATGCTTCGGCTACGGTCAGATTCACTATACAAATATCAATTATCCGTTTCAGTACGATCCGCCGTATACGCAGACAATGAATCCCGTAGGCATTTACAGCCGAAAATTTGACCTTTCGGAATTTGACAGCCTGTATCTTCTGTTCGAGGGGGTAAGCAGCTATTTTGAGCTGTATATAAACGGACAGTACGTCGGTATGAGCCGCGGCTCGCATATACAGGCGGAGTTTGATATAACGAGGTTTGTGAATACGGGTGAGAACAACGTTACGGTCTTGGTTTATACATGGAATGCCGAGAGCTATCTCGAGGATCAGGACTTTTTCAGATTCCACGGGATTTTCAGAGATGTATATATTTTAAACCGCCCGAAGAATCACATCCGCGATATTTATATCCACGCAGATGTAAAGCGGGGCATAAACGTGGAATACGACTTTGTCGGTGAGGCGCAGCCCTGTGAGATAACCCTGTTCTCGCCCGACGGAGAGCAGGTATCGGAAATTGAAAATCCAAAGCTTTGGTCGGCTGAGCATCCGAATTTGTACGGCGTTCTTATTTCATGCGGCGGCGAGTATATTTACAAGCGCACGGGATTCCGAACAATTGCCACCTCGCCCAACGGCGAGCTTTTGATAAACGGTGTTTCGGTCAAGCTGAAGGGCGTGAATCGTCATGATTCAAATCCCAAAACGGGATATTACACCTCTCTTTCCGATATGGAGAAGGATATTGTTCTCATGAAGCAGCATAACATCAACTGCGTTCGCACCTCGCATTATCCCAACCATCCGGAATTTTTGGAGCTTTGCGACCGGTACGGACTGTATGTAATGGACGAATGTGACCAGGAAACCCACGGAGTGGAGAACGCCTTCGGACTTTGCTCCCTTGCGTCAATAGACGAAATGGCAAGCAATGAGAATGTTTTAAATTCGTATATGGACAGAATGCAAAGAATGGTGGAGCGTGACAAAAATTCGCCGTGTATCTTCTCGTGGTCTCTCGGGAATGAGGGTCAGTTCGGCACAAACCACATAAAGATGTCGGAATGGACAAAGCAGAGGGATAATACACGCCTTATCCACTATGAGCGTACGGCGTTCCCCAATAAGGCATACGGTGCGGATCAGATAAAAATACATCCCTGTGTGGATATTATAAGCCGTATGTACACCAACCTTGAATGCCTGGATATTCAGGGGAATATGACGGACGATGAACGGCCGTATTTCCTTGCGGAATACTGCCATGCCATGGGCTTGGGTCCCGGTGAGCTTGCGGATTACTGGGAGCTTATCTATAAGTATCCGCGGCTGATCGGCGGCTGTATATGGGAATGGTGCGATCATGCCGTTGAGAAAAAGCTGTCCGACGGCAGCGTCGGATATCTTTACGGCGGCGACAGCGGCGAGTTCCCCCACGATAGGAACTTCTGCTGTGACGGACTTGTATTCCCGGACAGAACGCCGTCTACGGGACTTTTGGAGTACAAAAAGGTGATTGAGCCGCTGAAAATTCGCTGTATCGATGCAAAATCCGGACGCTTTGAGGTGGAAAACAGATACGATTTCAGTAATCTGTCCGAATTTGAATTTACATATAAGATTATGGCCGACGGTAGGGAGCTTGACGGCGGAGAATTTAAGCTTGAGCTTGAGCCCCATGAAAAGACGGAGCTTCAGCTGTCATATAACATCCCGACAAGTGCGGAGTGCGGAGCCTTTGTCGAAATATACATGAATACGGCGAGGGAGTATGACTGGTGCGGCAAGGGATACAACCTTGCGTGGGCGCAGTTTGAAATTCCCGTGAATATCCTCGTGCCTGAGGCAAAGCCGCTTTCGGAAATCAGCGTTGATGAGACAAAGCGTTATATTACGGTAGGCTGCGGTGCGGCGGAATATGTGATTGACAAGGCGCGCGGAATGCTGTCCTCGGTGAAGAAGAACGGCAGAGAGTGCCTTGAAAGACCGGCGGATATTGTGATATGGCGTGCCTTGATAGATAATGACAACGACTGCCGAGCGGATTGGATAAACGAGTTCTTCCACAAGACCTATTTTAAGGTCAGGACGGTAAATACCGAGTACAGCGGTACGGAATGTACGGTATCGGTGAACGGTGCCCAGGGCGCAAACAGCCGTCTGCCTATATTCGACATTGATATCGTATACACGATAAATTCAAACGGGGTGAATATAAAAATTCATGCGCTGAAGAACGATATAAAGACGATGAACCGTTCGTCCTCGGAGGAGACGAGCCTTGACATCAATTTGAAAAAGGATATAGAAGAGATACCGAGGTTCGGAATGCGCTTTGCCTTAAAGCCGGAGTTTGAAAATATCGAATACTTCGGCATGGGGGACAGGGAATGTTATTCGGATTATCAAGAGCACGCAAAAATGGGGATTTGGCACAGCACTGTCACCGATGAGTATGAGCCGTATATTGTGCCGCAGGACTGCGGAAATCATATAAACGTGCATTGGCTGAAGGCAGAGGACGGCGAAAATTGCGTAAGCTTCGGCGCAGAACGTGCCTTTGAATTTTCGGCTCTGCACTACACCGTAGAGGAGCTTTACGAGAAGGCGCACGCCTTTGAGCTGGAGAAGTCGAACAGCTCCGAAATCCTTGTGTGCTACAAGAACAGAGGGGTCGGGTCCAACAGCTGCGGACCTATACTCAGTCGAAAATATTGGGTTGACGATAAGGTTATAGACTTTGAATTCAGCCTTGAGGTTTAACGTGAAAAAATGCGGCGTGTATTTATTTTTCTCACTCTAAATACACGCCGTTTTCGTATATGCGCCCGGTATGAATACAAATAAAAAGGAGATTAATGCTCGAATTTTGTATAATTTTATTCCGTGTCGGTACTTGACATAACTCCTCAAATACAATATAATAAAATGAACAACTTTAAACCGAGAGATTACAGATAATAGCTTTTGATATTGAAATGACGGGACTCGGCGCGGTTTAGACTTGTTCTTTTATTTTATGTTTATGATAATTGTCTTATATACAGAGGAAGGAGAATAACACGATGAAATTGACGGGTGCTGATATTGTAATCGAATGTATGTTGGAGCAAGGCGTGGATACCGTTTTCGGCTATCCGGGCGGCTCCATACTAAACATTTATGATTCGCTGTACAGATATTCAGACCGAATAAAACATATCCTGACCTCCCACGAGCAGGGGGCGGCACATGCGGCGGACGGCTATGCGAGGACAAGCGGTAAGGTCGGTGTTGTCTTTGCCACCTCAGGCCCGGGGGCGACAAATCTTGTCACCGGTATTGCCACCGCTATGATGGATTCCGTTCCGATTGTGGCTATTACCTGTAATGTTACCACAAACCTTCTGGGTAAGGATTCGTTTCAGGAGATTGATATTGTCGGCGTTACAACACCTATCACAAAGCATAACTTTCTTGTTAAATCCGTAGAGGATATTGCTCCGACGATTCGCAGAGCGTTTAAAATTGCCAGAACGGGCAGACCCGGTCCGGTGCTTGTGGATATCACCAAGGACGCAACGGGAAATATGTGCGAATACGAGTCTGAAATTCAGGATACCTCGGTGGAGCGTACGATTGAATCCGATGAAAATGCGTTCAAGGCGGCGATTGAGCTTATCGAGAGTGCGGAAAGACCGCTCATCTATGCCGGCGGCGGCGTAATCGCTGCGGAGGCGGCGGAGGAGCTTAAGCGCTTCCGTGCAAAAATAGACAGCCCCGTTACGCTGTCGGTTATGGGCCTCGGTGCATTTCCGGCTTCCGACCCGAACTTTACCGGCATGATAGGCATGCACGGAACAAAGACAACCTCCCTTGCGATAAGTCAGTGCGATTTGCTTATTGCCGTCGGCGCAAGGTTCTCGGACAGAGTTACCTGTAACACGGCAACCTTTGCGAAGGGTGCGAAGATACTTCATATAGATGCCGACCGTGCCGAAATAGATAAAAATATAAAAACTACACACAGTATTGTCGGAGATGCAAAGCTTGTGCTCGAGAGACTTGCGAAAACCGTTAAGCAGCAGTCTCATACCGAGTGGATGGAAAGCATCTATAAGTGGAAGGAAGAATATCCGATACATAAGCCCTACGGCGACAGCTTTACGCCTCAGTGCATTATGGAGACGGTGAATGCGGCAATCGGCAGGGATTCCATCGCAACAACGGATGTAGGTCAGCATCAGATGTGGGCGGCGCAGTATCTTATGGTTGAGCGTCCCCGTAAGTTTATCACCTCCGGCGGCCTCGGAACAATGGGCTTCGGCCTTGGTGCTGCGATAGGTGCGCAGGCTGCAAACCCCGATTATGTTGTGGTAAATATCACCGGCGACGGATGCTTCCACATGAATATGCAGGAGCTTGCGACTGCGGCAAAATACGAATTGCCGGTTATAGACGTTATTATTAATAACAACGTTCTCGGCATGGTAAGACAGTGGCAGAATCTGTTCTACGAAAAGCGTTTTTCCAATACAACGTTGGACAAAAAGACGGACTATGAGATGGTGTCGAGGGGGCTTGGCGCTCAGGCGTTTACCGCAACAAACAAGGCGGAGCTTGAGGCGGCAATGGCTGCGGCGGTTGCAAACAGAACGATGCCGACGGTTATAAACTGTATCACCAACCCCGATGATTTCGTTCTTCCCATGGTTCCGGCAGGCCATTCGATAGAAGAACCGATTCTCGATATTGACGAGTGTTAAAGGAGGCTTTCAAAATGAATACGGATACTCATGTTTTATCAGTGCTTGTTGAAAATCACGCCGGTGTGTTAAACCGTGTTTCCGGTCTGTTTTCACGGCGTATGTATAATATAGAAAGCCTGTCCGTCGGTGTGACCGAGGACCCTACGGTATCGAGGATGACCATAGTTACATCTGCCGACGGCGACAGCCTTACGCAGATTATGAATCAGGTGTCGAAGCTTATCGATGTAAAGGATATTAAGATTTTAAGCCTTGATAACGCCGTTCTGCGTGAGCATGTGCTGATCAAGGTCAGCGGTGCGGATGTTGCCGGGGTTATGCAGATATGCAACGTCTTTCGTGCAAATATTGTTGACATATCGTCGGAGTCAATGACGGCAGAGCTGACCGGTGCCCCGAGCAAGATAAACGCATTTATTTCGCTCATGGAGCAGTTTGAGGTAAAGGATCTTGTTAGAACGGGTCTTACCGGACTCTTGCGCGGATAGGCGTATAGCTTTACGGCAGAGATTTGAAAAAATTTAATTTATAAATTTAATTTATAGATATAATAATATTTAAGTATAATTTGGAGGAATAGAAAATGGCAAAGATTTTTTATGCAGAGGATTGTAATTTGGGACTGCTCAGCAATAAGACTGTTGCGGTTATCGGCTACGGAAGCCAGGGTCACGCACACGCGCTCAACCTTAAGGAGAGCGGCGTAAAGGTTATTGTCGGTCTTTATGAGGGCAGCAAGTCATGGCCTGTTGCGGAAGAAGCAGGCTTTGAGGTTTATACTGCGGCAGACGCTGCGGCTAAGGCAGACCTTATTATGATTCTTATCAACGACGAAAGACAGGCAAAGCTTTACAAGGAGAGCATCGAGCCGAACCTTGCTCCGGGAAAGATACTCGCTTTCGCTCACGGCTTCAATATTCATTTTCAGCAGATTATTCCTCCCAAGGATGTAGATGTTATCATGGTCGCACCCAAGGGACCGGGTCATACTGTAAGAAGTGAGTATGTTGCAGGTAAGGGCGTTCCGTGCCTGGCAGCCGTTCATCAGGACGCATCGGGCAACGCTATGGACATTGCTCTTGCGTATGCGGCAGGTATAGGCGGAAGCCGTGCGGGCGTTCTGGAGACCACCTTCAAGATGGAAACCGAGACAGACCTCTTCGGTGAGCAGGTTGTACTTTGCGGCGGCGTTACCGCTTTGATGCAGGCAGGCTTCGAGACGTTGGTTGAAGCGGGATACGATCCTCAGAATGCTTATTTTGAGTGTATCCACGAGATGAAGCTTATCGTTGACCTTATCTATCACGGCGGCTTCGGCGAAATGCGCCGTTCAATCTCCGATACGGCTGAGTACGGTGATTATGAGGTAGGAAAGAGAATCATCACCGAGGATACCAAGAAGGAAATGAAGAAGGTTCTCGAGGAGATTCAGGACGGTACCTTTGCGAGAAACTGGATTGCGGAAAATGCAGTAAATCGTCCTCACTTCAATGCGACCAGAAGAATCAAGGCAGAGCACCAGCTGGAAAAGGTTGGCCGCGAGCTGCGCAAGATGTACTCCTGGAACGACGAGAAATAAGAAATGCTCAAAAATATAAGGGGCAGGGCTTTGCCCTGTCCTTTATTTTAAAATGAAAGGCGGATGAAAATGAACAGTGATAATATAAAATCAACCATCGACAGAACTCCGCACCGCTCCCTTTTGAAGGCATTGGGAATGACGGACGAGGAAATTCGCCGTCCTATCATCGGTGTGGTTAATTCTCAGAACGAGATTGTGCCGGGGCATATACACTTAGACAACATTGCAAAGGCGGCAAAGGACGGCATAAGGATTGCCGGCGGCACACCTGTTGAGGTTCCGGCGATAGCGGTTTGTGACGGTATTGCCATGGGACATGAGGGAATGAAATACTCGCTCGTATCCCGTGAGATTATTGCCGACTCGGTCGAAATAATGGCAAAGGCGCATCAGTTTGACGCACTTGTGCTGATCCCAAACTGCGATAAGGTTGTGCCGGGCATGCTTATGGCGGCGGCAAGGCTCAATATTCCGGCTATTGTGATAAGCGGCGGACCTATGCTGTCGGTTAAATTCAAAAGCTGCTACCGTGATTTTAACACCGGTATGGAGGCGGTCGGTGCGCTTAAGGCAGGTAAGATAGACGAGAACGAGCTGCATGAGTTAGAGGATGCGGCGTGTCCTACCTGCGGCTCCTGTTCGGGTATGTTCACGGCAAACTCCATGAACTGCCTGTGCGAGGTTCTGGGAATGGCTCTCCCGGGGAACGGTACGATTCCGGCAGTTTATTCCGAGAGAATCCGCCTTGCGAAGCAGGCGGGCATGAAGATTATGGAGCTGCTTGAAAAGGATATTAAGCCGAGGGATATACTGACACCCGATGCTATATATAACGCTCTCCGCGTTGATATGGCTCTCGGCTGCTCGACAAACTCGATGCTACACCTGCCGGCAATCGCTCATGAAGCCGGTGCCGCATTTACTTTGGATTATGCAAACGAAATCAGTGCGCAGACGCCGAACCTCTGTCACCTGGCACCTGCCGGCGGACATCATGTTCAGGATTTGTATGCCGCAGGCGGCGTAACCGCTCTGATGAACGAGCTGGATAAAAAGGGTCTTATAAAGAGAGATACCATGACCGTTACCGGTAAGACTCAGGGTGAGAACATAGACGGGCATCCGGTTAAGGATTACGAAGTTATCCGTCCCATTGATGATCCGTATTCACAGACGGGCGGCATAGCCGTACTCAAGGGTAATCTCGCCCCCGACGTATCGGTGGTAAAGCGCAGCGCAGTCGCAGAGGAAATGCTTGTTCACGAGGGACCGGCAAAGGTTTACGACAGTGAGGAGGAGGCAATTGCCGCAATATACGCCGGAAAGATAGAGAAGGGCGACGTTGTGGTTATACGCTATGAGGGACCCAAGGGTGGACCCGGTATGCGTGAAATGCTGTCCCCCACCTCCGCAATATGCGGTATGGGACTTGACAAGGATGTTGCGCTTATCACGGACGGCAGATTCAGCGGAGCGACCCGCGGCGCCGCAATCGGGCATGTATCACCCGAGGCGGCAGAGGGCGGAACTATCGGACTTGTTGAAAACGGTGATATTATTTCGGTTGATATTCCGAACGGAAAGCTTGAGCTTTGCGTATCCGATGAGGAGCTTGCAAAGCGTAGAGAGAATTTTGTTCCGAAGGAGCCGAACATAAAGGACGGAGTTTTAAGAAAGTATTCAAGGCTGGTAACTTCAGCATCTACAGGCGCAGTGCTTAATGCGTAATATACTTCGGGCAGCTGTGATGTAATATATTTTTGCGGCTGCCTGTTACATAGTTTGTTTGAGAGAGGAGATTTTGCATATGGGTATGACCATGACACAGAAAATATTGGCTGCGCACGCAGGCCTGGACAGCGTGAAGGCGGGACAGCTTATCCGTGCGAAGCTGGATATGGTTCTGGGTAATGATGTCACCACTCCCGTTGCCATAAACGAGTTTGAAGCAAAGGGATTTGACAAGATATTCGACAAGGACAAGATTTCGATTGTTCTTGACCACTTTACCCCGAACAAGGATATAAAATCCGCAGAGCACTGCAAGCAGTGCCGTGAATTCGCCGAGAGCATGGAGGTTACAAACTTCTATGATGTGGGCGAGATGGGTGTAGAGCACGCACTGCTCCCCGAAAAGGGACTTGTTGCCCCGGGTGAGGCGATTATCGGTGCGGATTCCCACACCTGTACCTACGGTGCGGTCGGTGCATTTTCCACAGGCGTGGGAAGTACGGACATGGCGGCGGGAATGGCGTCCGGCGAGGCGTGGTTTAAGGTTCCTGCGGCACTTAAATTCAACCTTACAGGTAAGCCCGGAAAGTGGGTGTGCGGAAAGGATATTATTCTGCACATTATCGGAATGATAGGTGTGGACGGCGCGCTCTATAAGTCGATGGAGTTTACGGGTGACGGACTCAAGTACCTGTCCATGGACGACCGTCTTTGTATGGCGAATATGGCGATTGAGGCAGGCGGAAAGAACGGTATCTTCGAGGTTGACGATATATGCCGCGAGTATCTGAAGGACAGGGTTGACCGTCCTTACACCGTGTATACCGCTGACGAGGATGCGGAATACGAAAGTGTTTATGATATAGATTTAAGCGAGATTAAAATGACGGTTGCCTTTCCGCACCTGCCGGAGAATACAAGGACCATCGACGAGGTGGGTGAGGTAAAGATTGACCAGTGCGTAATAGGTTCGTGTACAAACGGCAGAATTGAGGATTTGAGAAATGCCGCAAAGGTGTTCGACGGCAAGCACGTTGCCAAGGGCGTGCGTGCGCTGATAATTCCGGCAACGCAGAAGATTTACGCACAGGCAATGCATGAGGGACTGTTTGACATATTCCTTAGCGCAGGCTGTGTTATTTCAACACCTACCTGCGGACCGTGCCTGGGCGGACATATGGGAATACTTGCAAAGGGCGAGAGGGCGGTTTCGACCTCAAACCGTAACTTTGTCGGCAGAATGGGTCATCCCGAGTCAGAGGTGTATCTGGCAAGCCCTGCCGTTGCTGCGGCTTCGGCGGTTAAGGGCTATATCGCATCACCCGAGGAAATATAGGAGGATAGCATATGAACGCAAAAGGAACTGTACATAAATACGGCGACAATGTGGATACGGATGTAATCATCCCTGCGAGATATCTGAACAGCTCTGTGGCATCCGAGCTTGCGGCGCATTGTATGGAGGATATAGATAAGGATTTTGTCAATAAAGTCAAGACAGGCGATCTGATTGTGGCAAACAACAACTTCGGCTGCGGTTCATCCCGTGAGCATGCACCTATTGCAATAAAGGCGGCAGGGGTGTCCTGCGTTATTGCTGCGACCTTTGCGAGAATTTTTTATCGCAATGCGATTAATATCGGACTCCCGATTATGGAGTGTCCCGAGGCGGCAGAAAAGATTAACGACGGTGACGAGGTCGAGGTGGATTTTGACAGCGGAGAGATTAAGAACCTTACTAAGGGCGAGACATATCAGGCGGAGCCCTTCCCGGAATTTATAAAGGAGATAATAAACAGCAACGGACTGTTGAATTCCATAAAAAACAGATAGGAGATTTTCGTAATATGAATATAAACTTAGCGGTTGTAAAGGGCGACGGTATCGGCCCCGAAATCGTCAGCGAAGCGGAAAAGATACTTAACAAAATCGGTGAATTATACGGCCATACGTTTAACTATACCGACATTCTGGCAGGCGGCTGTGCAATAGACGCAACGGGAGTTCCTCTGCCCGAGGAATCTGTTAAGATTGCGAAGGCGTCCGACTCGGTGTTGCTCGGTGCGGTGGGCGGACCTAAGTGGGATAGCCTGCCGGGGAACATGAGACCGGAAAAGGCACTGCTGGGACTCAGAAGTGAGCTTGGACTTTTTGCAAATATAAGACCTGCGAAAATGCATGAGGCATTGTCGGACGCTTGTCCGCTGAAGCCTGAGATTTCAAAGAACGGACTTGACCTGGTAATCGTGCGTGAGCTGACCGGTGGTCTGTATTTCGGCGAAAGGGGCAGACGTGACGGCGGAGATATGGGCGAGGTCGCATTTGACGAGCTTAAATACTCAAAGGCAGAGATTGAACGTATAGGCCGAGTAGGCTTTGAGCTTGCCATGAAGCGCAAGCGCAAAAAGGTCACATCTGTCGATAAGGCAAACGTAATCGAAACGTCAAGACTCTGGCGTGAGACCATGCACGAGCTGTCTGCGGAATACCCCGAGGTAGAGTACGAGGATATGTTGGTTGACAACTGCGCTATGCAGCTTGTCAGAAATCCCGGTCAGTTCTCGGTAATAATCACAGAGAATATGTTTGGAGATATCCTCTCGGATGAGGCAAGCATGACGACCGGTTCAATCGGTATGCTGCCGTCGTCCTCGCTGGGCAGCAGCAAGCTCGGAATGTACGAGCCGATTCATGGCAGCGCACCGGATATAGCGGGACAGAACAAGGCGAACCCGATTGCGACGATTTTATCCTGTGCCATGATGCTTCGTGACAGCTTTGACCTGGAAAAGGAAGCGGAGAGCATCGAAAATGCGGTTACTGACGTGCTTAATGCAGGCTACAGAACTGCGGATATTATGGACGAGGGCGGAAAGCTTCTCGGAACTCGTGAGATGGGCGACAAGATAGCTGAAATGCTCAAATAAAATGCAATTTAACAATACGCGTTTCGATTTCGGAACGCGTATTATTTAATTGTAATTGATTAAGCGCAGAAACTATTATGATGCTTGCGGTAAATATATTAGCAAATTGATTGAATTTTCGACACGGCATATGCAGAGTGCGGTATGCTTAAATTGTGAACATTTTGTGTAATTTGTGATTAAGTTATTGTTTTTGGAATAAAAATGTGTTATAATGGATTAAATAGCCAGGGATTTTTACGGAAAATTCGGCGGATATAAAAACAAAGGAGGAGAAATAAATGCGAAAGACTTTATCTGAGGTAACACCCGAAATCACAGAATTGGCGAAGCTTTGCGTCAAGACTGATAGGATTGACCCGATTCTGTACGAAAAATATGATGTGAAGCGCGGACTTCGTGATTTGAACGGTAAAGGCGTGGTCACGGGACTTACAGAAATTTCGGAAATTTGTGCATCAAAGGTTGTTGACGGGAAAGAGGTCCCCTGCAGCGGTGAGCTTTTCTACCGTGGGTATAACATTAAGAGTTTAGTAAACGGATTCCTGTCTGAAGGGCGTTTCGGCTTTGAAGAAACCGTATATCTTCTTTTGTTCGGAGATTTACCGAATTCAAAGCAGCTTGAGGATTTTTCATCGGTTCTCGGAAGGTATCGTGTGCTTCCGGTTGATTTTGTGAGAGATATTATACTGAAGGCCCCCAGCTCGGATATGATGAATACCTTATCCCGTTCGGTGCTGACGCTGTATTCATACGATGATAACGCAAACGATCTGAGCATACCCAATGTTTTGAGGCAGTGCCTTGAGCTGATAGCACTGTTTCCCGTTTTGGCGGTTTACGGATACCAGGCATATAATCACTATTATAACAAGAACAGCCTGTTTATTCACAAGCCCGACGCAAAGCGCAGTACCGCAGAAAATATCCTGACGCTGCTGCGCCCCGACGAAAAGTATACCGAGCTTGAGGCAAAAATCCTCGATTTGGCGTTGGTTTTGCAGGCGGAACACGGCGGAGGCAATAACTCTACCTTCACGACTCACGTTGTTACCTCGTCGGGGACGGATACTTATTCGGCGATTTCTGCGGCTCTCGGCTCGCTCAAGGGCGGCAGACACGGCGGAGCAAACGTGAAGGTTGTTCGAATGCTTGAAAATATAAGAGCAAATGTAAGTGATTGGAACGATGACGAGGAGATTAAAGCATATCTTCGGAAAATGCTTGACAAAGAGGCGTTTGATAAATCGGGACTTATATACGGAATGGGTCACGCAGTTTATTCGCTGTCGGATCCGCGTGCCGATATTTTTAAGGCATTTGTAAAACGCCTTGCCGTTGCAAAGGGACGGGAGAAGGAGTATAATTTATCCGAGAAGATTGAATATCTTGCACCGGAGGTTATAGCCGATAAGTGTAAAATTTACAAGGGTGTCAGTGCCAATGTGGACTTTTACAGCGGATTTGTCTATGAGCTTCTCGGACTCCCGATTGAGCTTTACACGCCGATTTTTGCAATAGCCAGGGTCGCCGGCTGGAGCGCACATCGTATAGAGGAATTGGTGAATAACGGAAAGATTATCAGACCTGCGTATAAGGCGATAGGTGACATACGCGATTACAAACCGATTGCAAGCAGATAAGGCTGAGAGTAACAGGGGGCGGAATAATCCTACCCCCTGTTTTGCTTTAATTCTACCTTACTATATTGACATTATATTCCGTCAGCCATACATTCACAGTATACAGATATGCCATTATCTGCGGAAAGTTCATAAGCTGACCGTACCAGGGACGGGAAAATACAGAGCCTTCGGTTTCGAGAAGCTCACGGGCGAAGCTTCGGTTTGCAATTTCCCAAATAGGGGCAGACGGGTTGTCGATTATTTTTCGGGCTTTGCCGGTTACGTTTGCAATATATTCGGGGTGGTGGCTCTTGGGATACGGACTTTTCTTACGATGAACTATTTCATCGGGCAGGATTCCCTCAAAGGCTCGCCGCAAAAGACCCTTTTCCCTGCCTTGATACGCCTTTATTTCCCACGGTATATTGTAGGCATATTCCATTATCCTGTGGTCGCAGAAGGGCACCCTGACCTCAAGTCCGCTGTACATTGACATTCTGTCCTTTCTGTCGAGGAGTGTCTGCATGAACCACTTAAGATTGAGCATGGTGACCTCCTTGATACGGCGGTCTATGTCGGATTCGGTCCCGGTTTTAGGAGCTGAATTTACCGTGTCAATATATCTCTGATATACGAAATCTGTAGGATCGAAATTCAGAAGCTCACTGCGAATAAGTTTTGATTTCGTAAGAGTATTTCCGCTCCACGGAAAATCGGGGGCAAAGAGCACCTCGGGGTTTGAATACCAAGGATATCCGCCGAAGATTTCATCTGTACATACATGATGACAGACGTATATTATATTTCAACCTGTGGGAACATTACAATCTCGAAGTCGTCAGCGGAGTGGTTTTTATACGCTCCGTTGACGGTTTTTGTATAGATGAAGTATTTGACAACTTCCTTGAGCATTTTGTTTTTTGTGGCTGCGTCGGGTATATCATCATATGTATCGAGCAGGTGCTGAGCCTTGGGAATTATTTCGGCTGCCAGCTTTAAATTATTTTCCTGTTCGGTAAATTCATTTTTCATGCTTGATATTTTGCTGTCGGTATCAGCCATTTTATCGGAGAGGATTCGGGAACGCTCCAGGAACACATCCACCGAATACACGCCCTGCTCCAACAGGTCATGGAGCTTATCCATTTGAGACTGCAAGGTTGTTTTTTCACGCTCTAATGCCTTTAATGCCTTCTCTTTTGCCGGCTTAGCTGTGTTGGTTGGCTGCGTTTCTGCTGTCTGGACTTTTACTTGATATTCACCTATCCATTGTGAAATCGATAATAAAATGCGCCTTTCTATCAAGTCGAACGGTGCCGATACATTATTGCAGGCACGTGCGTGGCACACGATGTAGTCCTTTTTATTCGGTGTGGGACGGCGACGGAAGACCATGCTTCGGCCGCACTTTCCGCATCGTATAAGACCGGCAAAAGGGTTTTTTATTTCGCTTTTATAATTTACCGGAGGTGTAGGTGCTTCCTGTAAATATTTTTGAGCCAGATTAAATACTTCTTCAGATACAATAGGCTTATGCAGACCTTGTACTAAAATACAGTCATCGTTATAGTTCCTCGGTCTTGAGGTCTGAACCTGTCCGTTGACCTGCTTTTTCACATTTTTACGCCAGCCCCAACGGATTTTGCCTGCGTACACAGGATTTATGAGTATATCTCGGAGTGTGCTTTTCTGCCAATAATCGTGACGGTGAGGCGGAACGCCCATTTCGTTAAGCTTTCGAGCGATTGCTTGTATACCCATTCTGTCGGATGTATACATGGAGAAAATCATGCGTACTATCTCTGCTTCATTTGGAACAATTTCAAGAGTATAGCCTTTATCGTTTTCTATTTTAATACGCTTATAACCATACGGGGCGATACTTGCTATATATTTTCCTTCACGTGCGGAGGCTTCACGGCCGCGCTGAAGCCGGCGGTTGATTGTCTTATACTCACGGCGGCTCATAAACAGCCCAAACTCAAAATATTCTTCGTCAAATTCATTATCCGGGTCATAGGTCTTAATCGGGGTGATAATCTTCGTGCCGCTGAATTTGAATGCCTGAGACACGATCCCCTGGTCAATGCTGTCGCCTCTCGCCAGACGTTCTACCTCTGCAACGAGAACACCGTCCCACACGCCCTGCTCAACCTCCGACAGAAGCTGTTGCATGACGGGGCGTGACGCTATACTTTCTCCGGAGACTATTTCGCGGTATATTTGTATTATATTCAGCCTAAGCTTTTTGGCAAGGCGAAGCAGCATTTGCTCGTGACGCGCAAGGGTCTCGCCTTCTCCACGAAGCTCTGCTTCGGCATCCTTTCTTGATTTACGAAGATATATACAATAAGGCATTTGATTATCACTTCCCGATAAGTATGAATACTAATAATATAATTACAAAAGAATGGTATAGCGTTTAAAAGACGATAACCCGGTATTTGACTATATAGTAAACCGTATCCGTTGGCGTATGGTATGCTTGACTTTTTATTGCTGCATATTATCCCTTTGTATACTTAATCATTTGTATAAGAGAATTTGACTTTATCAAGCCTGATTCTCGGTCTTCTTTTGGCCGAGTACCTATATTTACAAAACCATTGCTTTCATAAAATTGAATTAGTTTTGAGTTTTCTTCACATTCGAGATATGTAATCTTTCCGCCAAATTCCTTTTGAAATATATTTATTTTATCGCAAGCCAGCTTTAGCAAGTCGTTTCCGGAAATCAATCGGTTATATCCGTTTGTGTAATTTTTTCCAAGCTGTGCGATGAGCGGCGCCGAAATACAGAATTGCTTAAGATTATTGTCGTATATACCGAATTTGGAAAATCTACGCCTTAGATTCTTGGACATCCCTTTATCTGAAATTGTAAAGAACTTATTTGCGTGCAATGCATAAAATCCAACCAGGACAGTGCTTTTTTGATGTGATGCAAATACCAAATGGGTTTTCGCGATTCCTTGACGTGAGAACTCTATAGCTTTGTTATGTAAGAAGTCTTCTATTTCTGCATTAAGAGGACAGGAAAAAGCGGATAATATTTCTCTTGCCTTATCCTCGCCGCTTTGCCTGTCCTCATCAAAAGTACTGTCTAATATATCTTGCAAGTTTATCTGAGTGTATCCAGTCATTATTTCTTAAAATCCTTTAAAACATCTTTGATTTCTTCGCCCTTTGCCTCTCTGCATGATTTTGTCAACGTGTGTTCTTTGTATTTTTTTGCTTGAGCTTTTTCTAAAAATCTTAGCATAGATTTTGCAAGGTGCTTATTTCTTATTGATACATTTCGAAAAATGCTACTTGTAGCCATTATAAATGCCTCCTATCTTATATATTATATGCTGTTGGACTTATTATATCATAATTTATAATGTCATTGCGTGCCGTATACGTTCGCGTAACTTAATTTGATGCTTACAATCTACAAATTTATTTTAACACATAACAAGTTGTTCTGCAATGTGAATTTATAACAATTAGGTAAAGAATTTATTGTGCGTATTTATGTATGATTTAAATTTGGTGTGTTTTTACGGTTTACAGTTTTTGCACGGGGCGCAGCCTTTTACGAATATTCGAATATACTTTATTCTGCGCGAAGTTCAAAATTATCGGCAAAGGCTAAAATTGCATCGAAGTCAGGGACGGAAGATTTTTGAATCAATCTGTCAAGTTCATTGTTAAGCATTGTAATTTTGTTATTACACTCTGCAATGTCATTATCGTAAATAGCGTTGAGATTCTTTTTTACTTCAGCGAGGTCATCATCTGATTGACCTTTAGCCAAATTAAGAGCGGATTCAACTTCGGATATATATGAATTGTAGGCCGCCATCCCGGCTTGATGTGCGTATGTTTTTGCCTGCGAGGTCAATGCCGCCTGCTGCCTTGCTGCATTCGCCGCCGCAAAGCTATCTATGTTTCCACCGTTTGATGCCGCAGCCGATGCTGCCGCATTGTCACGCCCCTGCATCGCAGATAAGTCATACTTCGACATCACAGCATTGTATGCATCGCGATATATTTTGGTTTTAGTCGGGTCTGTATCCAACATATCATACAACTCTGTCACCTGATTGTAATAAGCATTATTGTTTTCGACTTGCTTATTATATAGTTCAAGAAGAGCTTTATCGCGCTCGGCCTCGATTTGGGCTTTTTGCTGTTCTACTTCTTCGATTTGCGGAGTTATATTATCACGAAACTTAATATATGATTCTCCTAATGCGAGGTCAATGCCAAGAACATATCCGCTTAATTTCCCGTCTACAAAATTGCCTACGACTTTATATTCTTCAATGTCATTGGTGTAGACGCCTATACCGTTTTTTTGACCGTTTTTAAACTCACCCGTATGAGTTGCGCCGTCGGAATATGTATATATACCCTTGCCCTCATGATGCCCTGAAGTGGATAATTCTCCGTAATACGAATCACCATTATCGTAAATAGCAATGCCTTTACGCATATAATTGGATTCCGAACTGTTAAAATATCCGCACTCGCTAAGGTCCCCGGTGTCTTTTTTATAGAGTGCGCCATAGCCGTACGGCTTACCGAGAAATACTTCCCCGAAATAATAATAATTGTCATTCCAATCGTACTTTTTTATTCTTCCGGAGCTCTCCATTGTTATGACTTGCGTTCTGTCATCATAATTAACATTCATGCCGAAGGCTTCACCTACTACGCGTAGAGGTATCAGCGTTCTGTCGTTTATAACCTGTGCCGGCACATCGAGGTCACAGGTCAAGGAATTGCGAAGGAATGTTGGCGAACCTATTGTAATATTGACATAAATGCCTTCTGCGCGACCGGATGCGGTCTGAGATTCATCGTCCCAGGAAACATCTGCTCCGAGAGCTTCGAAAAGTGCGCGCATAGGAACAAGGGTTCTGTCATCGATAATAATGGGCGGAACATCAAAGTTAATTTTTTCACCGTTGATATAAACCGTAATTTCATCGTCGGCATAGCAAATCGGTGAGCAGCTTAAAATCAACATCACAATAGCAAACATTAAACTTGCAAGTTTTTTCATATTAATTACTCCCTTTCTATATAAATAATTTTAATTTTCTTAAACCTCTTTTTCTAATTCTGCTGCATAAGCAAGAAGTTGCGCTTGCTTTACAACATCGAATTTTTTGAACAGTTCAAGTAATGCTGTTTCTTGTTCCGACAGCTTTTCTGTTGTATTTGTTATAGTTACTGGAGCATTAGCGTGTCCTATGATACCATAATTTATTCCGTGATTATCATATGTATTGATAGATTTATCACTGACATCATTTTGCGCCAGACTTTGAATGTCTTGAAATAAAAAATCATTATAGTTATTATTTAAGCAGAATGAATTATGATATAGTATTGCCCAGTCATTTTTTTGTTTTTTCTTTTCATCATTACATTTTATTGCGTTATTAGCCAAAAAGTTGTAATGCTCTTGTATATCGCGATTTTCATTTGCATACTTTAGGTAATTTAAAAAAGAATAATTATCTGAATCGACTATAAGCGAAGCATTTTGATCGGCTGTGGTCTCTTTGTTTTTCAAAAAGATTTTAGAGGCGAGATCTTTTTCTACAATAACCCTCGGGTAAAACGCATTTTTGCTTTCAAGATTGTAAGCTTTTACCAATCCTTCGCCTGTGACATATAAGCTATTAATGTGTATTTTGCCGTAGCAAATTCCCCCTCTAATAAAAATGTGTTTCTTGGTTAGTAAGAACTGGAATAATGATATAAATTCTATCATATAAAATGTCTTTTCCAAAAGGGTTTCTTTGCTATATTCAATGGCAAATACAATATTGTCAGAAAATGACCTGTGTTTTAGAACTGTGTCTGTGCCAAAGAGGTTGTCAGAATTCATTTTTGCTATAATGTTTTTTGTTGACGAATATACAGTACTAATTATTTGTAGGTAGTTTTCGGGCGTTTCTTCTAGTATAGAACTTGTGCCCAGTATATCTATGTAAGCAATAATGCAATCAGAAAATGCAATCTCGACATCAGGCGAAAGAAAATCTTCTTCTCTTCCAAGCAAATAATCAACGCTAACTCCAAAATAATCGGATACTCTGACAAGAGCTTCACCGTTTGGAATACTTCCGTTTTTCCAGTGTGTTGCTGTTGCATTTGATTTTCCTATTTTTGCGCAAACTTCATTTGCTGTAGTTTTATAAGCTTTACATAGCTTTTCAAATCTTTCCCAAAACATAACGACACATCCTTTTGTAACAATTACTAATTTTTTGTACTCTAATATGTGAAAAATTCATAAATCTACATATATGTAGAAAAAATACTTGACATCTACATCAATGTAGATTATAATAAAAGCATAACCGATAGTTGAGTCGATACAAATATTCGGTTGTGACAAATCCCCGGATGAGTATTTAATTTCAGTGTGGTAACTTGATTATACAACATTCGGGAATTTTTGTCAATTCAAATATGAAAAAATTATAGAAAGAGGGTGTGAACGAATGAACAATCTTGAGTGCTACAGACTTAAAGCCGGAATGACGCAGACAGAGCTTGCAGAGAAATCAGGTGTCTTGCAAACCGAAATTTCGAGAGCGGAGAAGGGGGTTAAGGATTTAAAGGGAGCAAACTGGGCGAGCATTGCAAGAGTGCTTGGCTGCACAGTTGACGAGTTAATTTGTGCGGGGTGAGAAAATGGAAGTAAAAAGATTTACGCTGCGAATGGAGCCCAATCTGTTTATAAGAATTTCAAAGCTTGCAAAATTACATCGG
>CACXES010000152.1 GCA_902766745.1 uncultured Ruminococcus sp. | reverse complement strand
CCTGTATAAGTGGTGTTGACGGTTTGGTCTTACGCAATCGGAACCCGTGAACCTCGTCAGGGCGGGAACGCAGCAGCGATAAGCGGTTATTTCGATGTGCCGTGAGGAAGCCAGACCTGAGCTAACTGTACAGGTAACGCGGGTGTCGCTGTCTCGACGGCAAGCACATGGCTTTTTTTGTAACCAAATCAGGCTGTGCACGGCGCACGGCCAAATTCACATACCGAGTACGCACTGCCACGCTTCGTACGTGCGTGCTCCGATACACAGAGGGAGGTATACAAATGTCCTCATATCAGGCACTTTACAGAAAATGGCGGCCAATGCGCTTTGATGACGTTGTCGGACAAAGGCAGGTTTCCGATACTCTGAAAACCGCAATAAAAAACGGCAGAATTGCTCATGCTTATCTTTTCTGCGGCACAAGGGGAACGGGCAAAACCTCTACGGCGAAAATTTTTTCCCGCGCGGTCAACTGCGAAAATCCGATTGACGGCGAGCCCTGCAACGAGTGTACCACCTGCAAGGGGATTTTAAACGGAAGCATTCCCGATGTGTACGAAATGGATGCTGCCAGCAACCGTGGTGTCGATAATATCCGCGATATCCGCGATGAGGTTATATACACCCCTGTCGGCTGCGGCAAGAAAATTTATATAATAGATGAGGTTCATATGCTGACCGAGGAGGCATTTAACGCCCTCCTCAAAACCATAGAAGAGCCTCCTCCCCACGCAATATTCATTCTCGCCACCACCGAGCCGCAGAGGATTCCGCAGACCGTGCTTTCCAGATGCCAAAGATTTGACTTCCGCAGGATAACCGTTGACGACATCGCCTCACGGCTCACCAAAATTTCAACCGCTGAAGGAATAGATATTACTCCCGATGCAGTTGAGCTTGTGGCGGAGCTTGGCGACGGTTCCATGAGAGATGCCATCAGTCTTTTGGACAGATGCTCCGCCTTCGGCGGCGAACAGCTAACCTGCGCAAAGGTCTCGGATATAGTCGGTATAGTCAGCTCCGACAAGCTTTTTGAAATTGCCGACAGCATTGCCGACGGCAGCTGTGATGGTGCGCTGACCGCCGCCTCGGAAATACTCAGAACGGGAAAGGAACCGCAAAGTCTGCTTGAGAGCATGAGCGAGCACTTCCGCTCTCTTCTGATTTGCAAGGCGTCGGAGCATCCAGCCGCTCTGCTTGAAAAGACAGAGACAGCAGCGGCAAAATACGCCGACCAGGCGAAGAGATTCTCCGCCGAACGGCTTTTGTTTTCAATCAAAGCACTCGGCGAATCCCTGTCGCAGGCAAAGTGGCTTTCAAATCCGAAAATTGCCGTTGAAACAGCGGTGGTTAAGCTTTGCTCACCCTTGTATTCCACCGACCTCGATGCCTTGCTTGCGAGAATCGAAAGGTTAGAGACAGCAGTTGCAAACTTGTCCTCAGGCATTACAACGGCAAAGGCAAGCCCTGCACCTTCCTCGGAGCCGACTGCGGCAAATCAAGACTCAGCCGCTCCGCTCACTCCACCCTGGGATATTGACGAGGCTCCGCCCACCGCTCCCAAAGCTGCACCGGCGGAAGCAAAATCAACACCGCCCCCGACCGAAGAGTCACGCCCGGCACAAGACTGGGACTTTTGGGCAGAGGCATTAAACGAAATCAAAAAGGAGAGCCGACTGCTCTACGCATTTTTGTACAATGCTGCTCCGAGCCTTTGCGGTGACACGGTGGAAATCGAGGTTGACGGCGAGGTTGCCTACGGCAAAATCGCAACTCCGGGCGGTATAGACTACCTCTCGAAGCTGTTCAGCCGTGTTTCCGGCAGTACACTGGGCGCAAGGGTCTACATTAAGGGTCAGCGCACTGTCGAGGTCGACAGCGACCAACCCTCCATTCACGACCTTGCAAAGAAAAAGGAGCTTTTCGGAGATGCAATGGAGATAGACTGAGCCGATCGTTGAATATCTTATCAATAAATATATATCATTAAGAATACTATTAGGTAATTATATTAGAAAGGATGATGCAAAATGGCAAAAAGAGGCTTTCCCGGAGGTATGGGCGGCGGCGCCAATATGAATCATATGCTGAAGCAGGCGCAAAAAATGCAGGAGCAAATGATGAAAATGCAGGAGGAAATGGAGAACAAGACCTATGAGGCAGCCGCAGGCGGCGGTGCCGTTAAGGTTGTGCTTGACGGCAAGCGCGAGCTTAAGGAGGTCGTTCTCTCTCCGGAGGTTGTTGATCCCGACGATATTGAAATGCTTCAGGATCTGATTGTTGCAGCTGTAAACGAGGCAATGCGCAAGGTCGAGGAGGACAGCTCGGCACAGCTTGGCTCCATCACCGGCGGTCTGAACATTCCCGGTCTGTTTTAAAAATCACATAGTCCAAAAAAGGTGTGAGGAAAATTCATCCCCACACCTTTTTATTATTGTATGATCATGTACACCGTACTATCTCTGAACTCTTCCGCTGCCGTCGCCGCCTGCGAGGTTTTCAACATCTGCACGGGACACAAGGTTGAAATCACCCGGAATCGTATGCTTAAGCGCAGACGCCGCAACGCCGAATTCCAAAGCCGACTTAAAGTCCATACCGTCCAAAAATCCGCATATCGTGCCACCCGCAAAGCTGTCACCACCGCCGACACGGTCAACGATGGGGTGAATTCTGTACTCTCTGGAATGATAGAATTCCTTTGTATCTCTCGAATAGATGCATGCCGACCAGCCGTTGTCGGACGCACTGTGGCTCACACGGAGCGAGCTTATCACATACTCAAAATTAAACTTCTCCACCATCTGCTCGAATATATCCTTATAGCCGGCAAGCTCCAGATCACCGCTTGTTACATCGGTATTGCCGGGCTTAAAGCCGAGAACCTTTTCGGCATCCTCCTCATTTCCGATGCATACATCAACATACTGCATGAGATTTGTCATTATCCTCTGAGCCTTCTCGGAGCTCCAAAGCTTTTTTCTGAAGTTAAGGTCAACCGATACCTTAACGCCGTGAGCCTTGGCTGCCTTAAGTGCCGCCTCCGTCAGCTCTGCCGCAGCATCGGAAACGGCAGGTGTTATCCCCGTAAAGTGGAACCAATCGGCACCCTCAAAGATTGCATCAAAATCGAAATCCTCCGCAGATGCGGTCGAAATCGAAGAATGGGCTCTGTCATACACAACGTTCGAGGCACGCATAGCCGAGCCCGACTCTAAAAAGTAGATACCCAGACGCTCACCGCCGCGTGCGATATAGCTTGTGTCCACGTTCAGCTTGCGAAGTGCCGCAACCGCACAGTCGCCTATCGGATTTGCCGGAACCTTAGTGACGAACGCTGCGTCGTGTCCGTAATTCGCAAGCGACACCGCCACATTCGCCTCACCGCCGCCGTAGCACACGTCAAATTCGTCCGCCTGTATGAATTTTTCATTGTTCGGGGTTGACAGTCTAAGCATTATCTCACCCATTGTTATTATCTTAGCCATTGTAATCTCTCCTTAAAATAATCAATTATGAAATTTAATTATCAAGCCGTAATAATTTATGTTTAAAACGTATTACAGCGCAGCTCTTGCTGCCTTGATGTTGGCAATAAACTTCTTCGCCGTCTCTGTGATTGCATTCCAGTCGCCGGTTTTTGCACCCTTGGTCAGTGACGAACCGGCTCCCACGGCAACGGCACCTGCCTTTATCCATTCACCGACATTGTCGGCATCAACACCGCCGGTCGGCATCATTTTTGCCTGAGGCAGCGGACCCTTTATATCCTTTATAATCTTAGGCCCAAAGAGATCGGCAGGGAAAATCTTTACGATATCCGCCCCCGCCTCAAGTGCGGTCAGCACCTCGGTGATTGTCATGCACCCGGGAAGGTACGGCACACGATAACGGTTGCAAAGCTTTGCCGTTTCCAAATTAAAGCCCGGGCTGACTATGTAATTCGCACCCGAGAGTATCGCCACTCTCGCTGTCTCGCTGTCCAGCACAGTGCCTGCTCCGAGCAGCATCTCACCGCTCTGATACTTGGCGGCAAGTGCCTCAATAACCTTGTGCGCCCCGGGAACCGTAAACGTCAGCTCGATTGACGGACAGCCGCCCTCCAGGCAGGCATCGCTGATTTTTATTGCCTCCTCCGCATCCTTGGCACGGACAACCGCAACCAAGCCTGCGTCTGTCATTTTTTGTAAAACCTTTTCCTTTTCCATTTTGAAAACCCCTTTCAAATTTATCCATGGCATATTGCCGCTTAATCGTCCGATTTTATTATATAACATTTTTTTCAACAATGCAAGTGCTTTTTACGATTCCGAACGTAATCATAAAAACAGCAAGATTTTAAGTCAAAAATGCCATATCAAAACGCCATATTTTCATGTTTTTTTGAAATGACAAGTTTCTTATATTTATATATCAATATATTTTTACCTACTTTTACTCAATTTGCATGTATATAATATGCAAAATTGTGCAAATCAACAGAATAAGCACATTTATTCGAAAATAATTTATTTTTTTTAAAAAAATCTTGCAAAAAAAAAATAAATATGCTAAAATTAATTTTGATTGATTATAAAATGAAGCAAAGTTTTTTGCGTAAAAATCAGAAATTACAGCGCGGATATAATCCGCTGTTAATATGGGAGGTATAATTATTATGAGTGAAATCAAAAGAATTGGTGTTATGACCGGCGGCGGTGACTGCCCGGGACTGAATGCGGTTATCCGCGCGGTGACAAAGACGGCTATTATGAAGTACGGCCTTGAGGTTGTCGGAATAAAGCACGGCTACCGCGGTCTTTACCTCGGCGGCGATGAGTTTGTAAATCTCACTCTCCACGACGTATCCGGCATTATCTCAAAGGGCGGCACAATGCTCTACAGCTCCAACAAGGATAACCTGTTTGATTACACATACACTGATGAAAACGGCAACGAGCAGCACGGCGACGTATCCGATGTAGGCGTTAAAAACCTCAAGGACGCAGGCATCGATGCACTTATCGTAATCGGCGGTGACGGAACCCTGACAAGCGGCAGAGATTTCTCGCGCAAGGGCGTTAAGGTTATCGGCGTGCCCAAGACAATAGACAATGACTTGGCATCCACCGACACGACCTTCGGCTTCGATACCGCTGTATCGGTTGCGACCGAATCCATCGACAGACTCAGAACCACCGCAGAATCTCACAGCAGAATCCTTGTTGTTGAGGCGATGGGACGCTATGCCGGATTTATCGGCATTGCCTCAGCAATTGCCGGCGGCTGCGATGCGGCTCTTATCCCCGAGATTCCTTATGACATCAACAAGGTTGCCGACGCAATCAAGGCAAACCGCGCAAGAGGCAAGGACTTTGCTCTGGTTGTTGTATCCGAGGGTGCAAAGCCTCTCGGCGGCGAGGTTGTTGTGTCCAAGGTTGTCGAAAACAGTCCCGACCCCATTCGTCTCGGCGGCATAGGCAATGTTGTTGCAAGTCAGCTTGAGGAGCTTGTGGGCCTCGAAGCCAGAGCTACCATTCTCGGCCATGTGCAGAGGGGCGGCACGCCTACCGCAAACGACAGAATTCTGTCAACACGCTACGGTTCCTATGCTGTTGAGCTTCTCATGCAGGGCAAGTTCGGCAACATGGTTATACTGGATGGTGCAGAGCTCAGCTATGACTCTCTTGAAAACGTAATCGGTGCCAACAAGGCAGTCGATGAATCGAGCTACTGGATCAAGACCGCAAGATCAATCGGCATGTGTCTCGGTGACTGATTAAAAAAAATTTAAAAATATTTTTAAAAACACTTGCATTTTACAGAAATCTGTGATATAATATCATTCGCTTGCAAATTGCAAGCCATGAAATTGTTAAAGACTGAATATCTTCATATTATTAGTAAGAAAGATATACCCCTCCTCGGTTCGGATATTTTATATATCCGATATACCCGACGGGGCTTATCCCTTATCGAAAGAGGTGAAATATATGAAACAGGGAATTCATCCCGATTACAAGGAGACAACAATACAGTGCGCTTGCGGCAACGTTATTGAGACAGGTTCCACAAAGGAGAATATCCGTATTGAAATCTGCTCCGCTTGTCATCCTTTCTACACCGGTAAGCAGAAGCTTGTTGATACCGGCGGCAGAGTTGACAAGTTCAGAAAGCGTTACGGCATGTCTGAGAAATAGTTTTCGTATAATTTGCGGCACAGGCTTCTGTGCCGCATTTTGTATTTTCGGTCAAAGCCCCCGGGCGCCGCATCCACCGGTACGCCGCGAACCTCGGACTGCGCCGGGATATTATTTATACAGAGGTGAAGAAATGCTTAAAGCAGTTGTATTTGATTTTAACGGAACCTTATTTTTTGATACGGAGAAGCATGAGGCGGCATGGCAAAAATATGCCGAGGGAATAGTCGGAAGGCCGCTCACGGCTGACGAAAACGCCGCTATAATGGGCAGAAGCAACGAAATGATACTGAAGTTTCTCCTAAAAAGAATGCCCACCGAGGAGGAGACACGCAGTATGGGCGGAGAGAAGGAGGCAATGTATCGCAGCCTGTGCCTGAAGGATCCGAGCGGTATGTCGCTTGCACACGGTGCTGCGGAGCTTCTTGACACCCTGACTGCACGGAATATTCCCATATCGATCGCCACCTCCTCTCCTCTTGAAAATATAGAGTTTTATTTCGATAAGCTCGGCATCGGCAGGTGGTTCGACATGACAGGCATTGTTTACGATGACGGAAGCCTCCGCGGTAAGCCCGAGCCTGACATATACCTTGCCGCGGCGGAGAGGCTCGGTCTCGATCCGTCCGAAATACTGGTGTTCGAGGACAGCCTGTCCGGAATCGCTTCGGCAAGGGCCGCCGGCATCGGCAAAATTGCCGCCGTAACCTCATCCAACTCCGCAAAGACGCTTGCCGCTCAGGACGGCGTGAGTCTTGTGTTTGACGATTACGCCGAGCTTCCCGACACGGAAAGCCTGCTTTGCGAAATATAGACTCGAACTAATCGAACAAGTTGTGCATACAATACTTATGGGATAATTTTATTAAAAATTACACCCTAAACTGTTGAAAAAGAATTGCCGATGTGCTACAATAACAGATTAGTGATATACAAGCAGTTTTATGTAATCGAATTTCCGACTTGAAGCGAAAGGAATTGATATGTGATGGAAATATACCTTGATAACAGCTCTACCACGCGCCCCTATCAAGCAGTCTGCGATAAGGTCGCTGAGGTTATGAGAAACAACTACGGAAATCCGTCATCTCTGCATCGGCTCGGCATTGCGGCCGAGAAGGAGGTTAAAGCCGCCGCAGAGGCTCTGGCAAACGCCCTCGGTGTGCGGCCTGACGAGATATTTTTTACCTCGGGAGGAACCGAATCCAACAACATTGCACTCCGCGGCGCGTTCCTTGCGTCAAGGGGCAATCAGATCATATCCACGCCTGTTGAACACCCGGCAACTCTCAACACACTGGATTACCTCGAGGGTGAAGACTGTCATACAGACTTTGTCCCCGTGGACAGTGACGGAAGAGTCATACTGTCCGAGTTCGAAAAGCTTTTGAGCAGCGATACGGCGGTTGTTACGGCAATGCTTGTAAACAACGAAATCGGAACGATACAGCCGATTCCGCAGATGGCGAAGCTTATCCGAAGCAAAGCTCCGAAAGCCGTATTTCATGTTGATGCGGTTCAGGGCTTTTGCAAGGTTCCGTGCAAGGCACGGGAGCTGGGTGCGGATATGATAAGCATCAGCGGACACAAGATTCACGGTCCCAAGGGCATCGGCGCCCTTTACGTCAAGCGGGGCACTGCGCTCTCGCCCATAATCTTCGGCGGCGGACAGCAGCACGGAATACGTCCGGGAACCGAAAATGTCCCGGGTATTGCCGGCCTCGGCACTGCGGCGGCGCACTGCTTTGCCAACTCTGCCGAAGCTGCGGTCAGAATAAGCGAGCTTAAGGAACGCTTGAAAAACAGTTTTATACAAAACATTGATAAAATCAGAGTCAACACACCGGAAAGATCCGCACCTCACATTCTTAACGTCTCCTTCGGCGGCGTTAAATCAGAGGTACTGCTCCATTCCCTCGAAAACGAAGGAATCTATGTTTCAAGCGGCTCTGCCTGCTCAAGTCACAAGAAGGAGCCGAGCTATGTGCTGACCGAAATAGGTGTTGACAGGGCAATGATTGACGGCAGCATACGCTTCAGCCTGAGCGAATTTACAACGGCGGAGGATATCGACAAAACCGCCGCGGCAACGGCTGATATCGTCAAACGGCTGAGAAAGCTGAATTTAAGATAAATTACAAGGAGATAACAAATGAAAGCGGATGTAATTCTTTTAAAATACGGTGAAATATCGTTAAAGGGCTTAAACCGCCCGGTCTTTGAAAAACAGCTGATAAGCAACATTTCGCACGCAGTCGCTCCGCTGGGCAGATTTTCGATCAGAAAATCCCAGTCCACCGTCTATGTCGAGCCCTTGGATTCGGGCATCGATATGGGACTTGCGGCGGAGCGGCTGTCAAAGGTTTTCGGCATTGTCAATATCTGTCCCGCTGCACGGTGCGAAAAGACAATGGAAAGTATAGAAAAAACCACCCTTGAATGTCTTGCCGAGATGGAGCTTGGCGGCAAGACCTTTAAGGTCGAGGCAAAGCGTGAGGACAAGCAGTTTCCCATGAACTCGCCGCAGATTTGCCGCCATATGGGTGCGGTGATACTCAAAAACACCGAGGGTCTTACCGTTGACGTACACAAGCCCGATATACTCGTTCAGATTGAAATAAGAAAGGATGCCTACATCTTCACCGAGAAGATAAGCGGTGCGGGCGGAATGCCTGTCGGAACGGCAGGAAGAGCGGCTCTGCTGCTCAGCGGCGGAATTGACAGTCCCGTTGCGGGCTGGATGATTTCAAAACGCGGAGTCATGCTTGAGGCGGTGCACTTCCATTCGCACCCATACACCTCTGACCGCGCCAAGGAAAAGGTTATTGAGCTTGCAAAAATTATCTCAGCATACACGGGCGAAATACGCCTTCACATCATTCCCTTTACGGATATTCAGCTCGATATAATCGACAAGTGTCCGAAGGAGTATCTGACGATTATAATGCGTCGGCTTATGATGCGCATTGCCGAAAAAACAGCCGTTGCAAACGGCGCATCTGCGCTTATTACCGGCGAGAGCATAGGTCAGGTAGCCAGTCAGACCATGGAAAGCCTTGTGGTAACGGACAATGCGGTAAGTATGCCTGTTTTCCGTCCCTGTATCGGCATGGACAAGGAGGAAATTGTTTCAATTTCCAAAAAAATCGATACCTACGAAACCTCCATTCTGCCATATGAGGACTGCTGTACAATATTTGTGCCGAAGCACCCGAAGACAAAGCCGTCCATCTCCGAAATCGAAGCGGCGGAAAAGCTTCTCACCGACCCGGAAGGAATGATGGCAGCCGCCATTGCAAACGAAGAGCTTGTTATAATCAAGCAGTAGGCTTGGGAGGTGCGTAAAATGACTGAAATATTACAGAGCGAGCTTTCCGCAGAGGACGAAAATGTAAACCTCACCGCAGTCAGTCTTTTCAGACAGCACGGAAAGAAAATCTGTACTGCGGAAAGCTGTACCGGCGGCATGATTGCGGCGGCGTTAACCGAGGTATCCGGCTCTTCCGAATGCTTTGACGGAGGCTTTGTTACCTATTCAAACATTCAGAAGGAGCATATGCTCGGCGTAAGCGAAGATACATTAAAGAAATACGGCGCAGTATCCTATCAGACCGCCCTTGAGATGAGCCGCGGAGCAATGGAGCGCATTGGCGCCGACATAGGCATCGGTGTAACCGGTATTGCCGGTCCCGGCGGCGGAAGTGCGGACAAGCCGGTAGGGCTTGTGTATATAAGCGCCTGCTCGAAGGACGCTCACGTCTGGTGTCGGCTCAGGCTTGACGGCGACCGTTCTCAGGTTCGCAGCCTGTCCTGCCGATATGCCCTTGATTTGGCGATACGTGTTCTGCGCGAAGAAATTAATAAATAATTTTAAAAAACAGCTTGACACTTAAATTACAGTACCTTATAATAATAATCGAAAATAAACGGATGAAAATCCGAATATGCGGCCGTATCGCATCTTATTCGGCATACGCTGAATAAGATGCCGTTTATATCGGCCGTATGCAGGAGGAGATTACATGAACGAAGAAAAAAAGAAGGCATTGGAAAGCGTCTTCGGACAGATAGAAAAGCAGTACGGGAAAGGCTCGGTTATGCGCCTCGGCGACAAGAGCGAGGTGCAGATTTCGGCGGTACCCACAGGTGCGCTGTCTTTGGACGTTGCCCTGGGAATCGGCGGAGTACCGAGAGGCAGAATTATTGAAATTTACGGCCCCGAATCCTCAGGTAAAACCACTGTTGCCCTGCATATCGTTGCGGAGGCTCAGAAGCTTGGCGGTGAGGCCGCATTTATCGATGCGGAGCACGCCTTAGATCCCGTATATGCGAAAAACCTCGGCGTTAATATTGACGACCTTATCGTATCGCAGCCGGATACCGGTGAGCAGGCGCTTGAGATAACCGAGCAGCTCTGTCGAAGCGGAGCCATTGATGTAATAGTTGTGGACTCGGTTGCAGCTCTCGTTCCCAAGCAGGAGATCGAGGGCTTGATGGGCGACGCTCACGTCGGACTTCAGGCAAGGCTGATGTCACAGGCTTTGCGTAAGCTTGCCAGCGTTGTCAACCGTTCCAACACCATTGCGATATTTATAAACCAGCTCCGCGAGAAAGTCGGCATCTCTTACGGAAATCCCGAAACCACCCCCGGCGGCCGTGCGCTTAAATTCTACGCCTCGGTGCGCCTCGATGTGCGCCGAAGCGAAACCATAAAGACCGAGGACGGCGTAACCGGCAACAGAACCAAAGTTAAGGTTGTTAAAAATAAGGTTGCTCCGCCGTTCAAAGAGGCTGAATTTGATATCATGTACGGCGAAGGTATCTCCAAGGTCGGAAATATCGTAGACGTTGCAACTGACTATGACATAATCGAAAAGAGCGGTTCATGGTACTCCTATGACGGCACAAGGCTCGGGCAGGGCAGAGAAAGCGCAAAGAAGGTTCTGACCGACAACCCGGAGCTGTGCGAGGAAATCGAAGCAAAGGTGCGCGAAGCGGCAGGTCTCCCGGAGATGAACCACGGCGAAGAGGTTGAGGCAACTCCCCTTACGCCGATTGCGAAGCCGCCCAAAAAGAAATAAGTCATGAGCAGTTACGAACAAGCAAAGAGGCTTGCCTCCTCCCTTGTTGCCGGGCGAATGTATACCTGCCACGAGGTAGAGGATCGGCTCCGCCGAAAGAAGATTGACGCCGACACGGCAGAACAGGTGGTATCCGAGTTTGCCGCCGCCGGCATACTCAACGATGCCGAATACGCCGCAGCCTATACAGAGGAATCGGTACGGCTGAATTACAAAGGATTTTACAGGATAAAGCAGGAGCTCTATGCCAAGGGCGTAGCACGGAGCATAATAGATAAGGCATGTGAGAGCTGCAGTGCTGACCCTTATGCCGCTCTTTGCGAATACGTGGACGCAAGAAATCTCTGTGACGGCATAACAACTCGCAAGGATTTGGAAAAGCTCAAGGCACGCCTTGCAAGACGAGGATACTCCCTTTCGGAAATTGGACGTTGTCTTTCGAATTATGATCTCAAGCTCGAATACGACTGACACACCATGCATAAAAATACATATAAAAGATAGGAAAGATAGAATTGTACAAGAAAGTTTCACTTACCTCTCTCGGCTGCTCCAAGAACCTTGTCGACTCCGAGCAGATGCTTTCATCACTCACGGGCGCAGGCTTTGAGATTGTCGAGAACGAGGAGGACGCTGATGTAATCATTGTAAACACCTGCACCTTTATTGATGCGGCAAAGAGCGAATCCATAGAATGTATTTTAGAGCTTGCACGCTGTAAGCAGGGGAACTGCAAGGCGCTTATTGTATGCGGCTGCCTTGCACAGAGATACAAGGAACAAATCTTATCGGAAATGCCCGAGGTTGATGCCGTAATAGGCACAAACGACTACGGGAGCATTGCCGACATTATACGCAGCCTTGAATCGGAGGGCAGCGGCATTGTGCGCTGCGGCGAGGCTTATTCCGAGGCAGACATTTCGGAGAGAAGCCGCCTCACTCCGTCCTACACCGCATATCTTAAGATTGCGGAGGGCTGCGACAACCACTGCACCTATTGTATTATTCCGTCTATCAGAGGAAAATACAGAAGCCGCAAAACAGAAAACATTATTGCCGAAGCCAAGCGTCTCGCCGCTGACGGTGTGTCCGAGATTGTCGTAATCGCCCAGGACACCACCTACTACGGCACGGATTTATACGGTGAGGGACGTCTGCCGCAGCTTCTGACCGAGCTGTGCAAAATCGATGGGCCGGAGTGGATTCGTGTTCACTACTGCTATCCTGAGCTTGTAACGGACGAGCTGATCGACGTCTTTGCAAATGAGCCAAAGCTTTGCAACTACTTTGATATACCCATCCAGCATTGCAGTGACAAGATTTTAAAGCTGATGGGACGAAAGACAAATTCGGCGCAGATATGCGCCCTGATCGAAAAAATCCGCAGTCGTATACCCGACGCTGTCATTCGGACATCACTTATTGTGGGATTCCCCGGGGAGACCGAGGCGGAGTTTGAGGAGCTGTGTAATTTCGTCCGCGAGGTCGGCTTTGACAGGCTCGGAGTATTCACCTACTCCCGTGAGGAGGGAACTCCGGCATACAGCCTCGGCAATCAGGTTGACGAGGACGAAAAGGAACGCCGCCGCGACCTGGTTATGCTCATACAATCCGAGGTATCTGAGGAGAAAAACGAAGCAAAAATCGGGACGTGTGTGCGTGTTTTGACCGAGGGCAGAGATGAGATAATCAAAAGCTGGTACGGCAGAACCTACGCTGATTCGGAGGAGGTTGACGGCAAGGTCTTCTTTAAATCCGACAGAAAAATCAAGCCGGGGGAGTTTGCAAATGTAGAGGTCGAGCAATGTATGGAATATGACCTCTTCGGAAAAGAAGCTTAAAGAGAATCTATGCGGAAGGATTGATACATTATGAACATACCAAACAAGCTTACCATTTTTCGTGTTTTGCTTATACCTGTATATATGATATGCTATCTAATCGGCGAGGGAGCGTGGATGTATGCGGCAGTTGCCGTATTTGCGCTTGCCACAGCAACGGATCAGCTGGACGGCCACCTTGCTCGAAAGAACAATCAGGTTACCACCTTTGGGAAGCTTATGGATCCCCTTGCGGATAAGCTGCTTATGATGTCGGCTCTGATTTGCTTTGTACAGCGTGACGTTAAATATATAAACGCCGCCGTTGTTATGATTATCCTTGCGCGTGAGCTTATTGTCACCGGTATCAGAATGATTGCCCTGGGTGACAACAAGGTTATCGCCGCAAGCATATGGGGCAAGATCAAGACCGTTTCGCAGTTTACCTTGATTATCGGAATTATGGTATTTGAAATAATAAACAGCCACCTTCCGCAGTCGACGGCCGTAACCGATCCCATAATCCTTGTGCTTGTAATCGTAGCCGCTTTTCTGACAATACTTTCGGGCGTGGATTACTGCATAAAGAACTGGCATCTGCTGAAGTTTAAATAGGTATAGGCGGTTGGCATTGAAGATACGACGAATCGAAAGGTATGATAAAATGAGAATTATTGTAGACGCAATGGGCGGCGATAATGCCCCTCACGAAATTGTAAAGGGCTGCGTTGATGCGGCAGCCGCATTTGATGTCGAGCTTGTGCTTGTCGGCAGACAGGCGGAGCTGGAGAAGGAGCTTAATGCCTGCGGCAAGGGTGACGTGCGAATCACCATACATAACGCCGACGAGGTTATAAGCGGTGAGGATGACCCCATATCCGCAATCAGATCCAAGAAGAATTCCTCCATGCGTATAGGTCTGTCCCTTACAGCGGAGGGCAAGGGTGACGCCTTTGTCAGCGCAGGCAATACCGGTGCTCTTATCTCGGGCGCAACCCTGGTGGTAAAGCGCATCCCGGGAATCCGCCGTGCGGCACTGGCACCGGTTATGCCGAGTGCAAAGGGTAATTTCCTTATGATCGACGCAGGCGCAAATGCGGAATGTACACCCGCATTTTTAAAGCAGTTTGCCATCATGGGCTCTGTCTATATGCAGAGGTTTATGGATATGGACAGTCCCCGTGTCGGGCTTATAAACATCGGTACCGAGGAGGACAAAGGTACGGAGCTGATACGCGAAACTCACGCACAGCTCAAGGAGCTTCCGATAAACTACACCGGCTACATCGAAGCACGAGAGGTACCTCTCGGCGGTGCGGATGTTGTGGTATGCGACGGATTTACCGGTAATGTAATGCTCAAGTTTATGGAGGGCATGGCAGGTGCGTTTAGCAGTATGCTCAAGGGCGTATTCTACAAGAACACACTGACAAAGCTTTCGGCACTTATGGTAAAGGGCGGTCTTGCCGACATGAAAAAGAGCATGGACTATAAGGAGCACGGCGGTGCGCCGGTTCTTGGGGTTAAGGCTCCGGTAATAAAGGCTCACGGCAGCTCCGATGCCAAGGCATTTTTCAATGCTGTCAGACAGGCGAAACGCCTTGTTGAATGTCGACTTATCGAAAATATTACCGACGGAATAGCCCAATACGGCTGTGACGAGAAGAAAAACGTATAAAAATTAAATATTTTCCAAATTTTTTTACATTTTTTGTTGACGGTACGTCTATTGTATGTTATAGTGTGTGTATTAATATATAAAAATAATTTTATTTTTATTATAATGACTTTAAGGAGGAACAGAAAATGGACGAAATTTTAGAAAAAATTATAGAAATCACAGCCGAGCAGTTGAATATCGAAGCGGATGCCATAACCCCGGATACATACTTTATGGACGATCTCGATGCTGACTCTTTGGACCTGTTCGAAATATTAATGGCTGTCGAAGAAGAATTTGACGTGGAAATTCCGGATGAGGACGCCGAGAAAATTGCCACAATAAGCGATGCGGCCGCTTTCATTGCCGACAATCAATAATAAACACAAGGCTGTGGCGAAATCGCCACAGCCTTAATTGACAAATCTGCCGTCCGAATCGGGCGGCTTTGGGTGATGGGACACATATGAATATTGGATATGAATTTAAAAACAAAAAGCTTTTGGAGGTTGCCCTGACGCATATTTCGCTCGCCAACGAAATAAATATCGAAAGCAATCAGCGCCTTGAATTTTTGGGCGATTCCATTTTATCGTTTGTGGTGGCGGAATACATATACGACCGCTTTACAAATCTTCAGGAGGGGCGGCTGACCGAGGTTCGTGCAGCGGCGGTATGCGAAAAATCCCTTGCCGAGGCGGCGAAAAGATTAGACCTCGGCAGCGGTCTTAAATTCGGAAAGTCCGAAAGCACAGACGGTGCGAACAAGCCCTCCATACTCTGCGATACCTTCGAGGCAGTGCTGGGTGCTATTTATCTTGACGGCGGTATTGAGCCTGCACGGGAATGGATTCTGAAAAACCTGACAGAGACTATTGAGGCGGCACAGCACATGGATTTTCACAATTACAAGTCGGAGCTTCAGAATTATTTTCAGAAGAGGGACAAAAACCGCGAGGTTGTCACCTACCGCCTTGTGTCACGCACAGGCCCCGACCATATGCCCGAATTCACCGTGGATGCAATGTACTGCGGCAGGCGCATAGGCAAAGGCAGAGGTCACAGTATGAAAAAAGCGGAGCAGAACGCCGCAAAGCAAGCCATGGAGAGGCTGAATATAAAATGAATTTCCAAAAAACCTATAATATTCCGATTTTTATTCCCCACGAGGGCTGTCCCCACACCTGCATCTTCTGCAACCAAACTAAAATCACGGGCGTACAGACAAGGGTAACCTGTGCTGACGTCCGAAAGATTATCAGCGATCGCCTGTCATATCTGCCAAAGAACGGCTGTCGGATCGAAGCCGCCTTTTTCGGCGGCAGCTTTACGGGGCTTGACTTGGAGCTCCAGGAAAAGTTTTTGAAAACGGCATCGGAATTTTCGGATCGTCTGGACGGAATCCGTATGTCCACCCGTCCCGACTATATAAACAAAGACGTTCTGACACTTGCCAAAAAATACAATGTACGAACAATAGAGCTGGGAATGCAGTCCTCCGATAACGAGGTTCTGCGTCTGAATGAGCGCGGACACCGCTTTGAGGACACCGCCGCAGCCGCCGCACTTATTTCTGAATATAAAATCTCTCTCGGCGTTCAGGTTATGGTCGGAATGTACGGCTCTACTCCCGAAAAGGATGTTTTGACCGCAGCCGATGCCGCAAGGCTCAACCCTGAATGCGCGCGTATATATCCCACCCTTACCCTCTGCGGCACCAAGCTTGATGACCTATACAGGCAGGGCAGATACACTCCGTATGACATGGAAACCGCATTAACCGTCACCGACAAAATGATGCGGATATTCGAGGAACGCGGAATAGAGACAATAAGAGTGGGGCTGCACTCGGACGAGAGTCTGACCGGCGGCGACGGGATCTGTGCCGGGCCGTATCATCCCGCCTTCCGTGAGCTTGTGCTGAGCCGCCGCGAACGGAATCGTATCGAAGCCGAGATTTTACGTTTAGACTTAAAAAACTGCGTCTATAAGGCTCATGTACCCTGCGACATGGTATCTGTCACCATTGGGCATAAACGCTGCAATGCGGAGTATTTTAAGCGTAAATACAATATTATTTTAAAAACGGTAAGCAGCTGAAAAAAATGATTTGTTTTTGTGTATCCCTCCACCACCTGCGGTGGTCCCCCTCCCTTTAGGCAAGGGAGGCTGTTTTGGTTGATGCTCGGTGGTTTTCCTCTTAGGCAAGGGAGGCTGTTTATTAATAAACGCAAAGTCCGCCGTAATGGGGTAAAAGAAAATTTTATTCATAATCTTCCCGGCTATAAAGACTGTATTTTACGAATGCAACACACCTAAGCCTCCCTTGCCTAAAGGGAGGTGTCAGTCGAAGACTGACGGAGGGATTCATATGCGGCATTGTCAACGCACCAATATACTCCATCAAAATTTCTGTTAATCCCGTTATTGGGTATTGTAAACCGGCATTTTTTGCTGTTTTATTCTTTGTGTTTTGATTTTATATTTTAATTTAACTTTTTACTTATGATGTTATGATTTGTTTTTGTGTATCCCTCCACCACCTGCGGTGGTCCCCCTCCCTTTAGGCAAGGGAGGCTGTTGGGTTGATGCTCGGTGGTTCCACTCTTAGGCAAGGGAGGCTGTTGGGAGTCCCGAAACGCCCGGCTGCAATGAAAAAATTATTTCGGATTTTCATAATTGCTAAAAATAATTGGCAGCAAAAAAGGAGCGGAAACCCGCTCCTTTTTGCTTTTGCCGTGTATTAATTATTCGCCCCAAGAAACAAGCACATATGCTACGTCCTTAGAATCGATAACTCCGTCACGGTTGAGATCGTACTTTGCATATGCTGATTCGGCAGTTACATTATTTGATGTACCGAAGTAAGATACAACCGCCGACAGGTCGTAAATGTTGATATTGTTGTCCTTTACGATATCTCCTGCGAGGAAGTTGGTCTTTGAAGGTGTTCCGGTGCCTGCCTCAACATATGTATCATCATCCATAACGTTGTTCCAGAAGTTCAAGGTCTTATCTGCATTGAGATTTACTGTGTAGCGTGCTGTTCTGTAGCCTGCACCCGAAACGGTTACGGTGTACGGTGTGTTTTCGGGAAGATCTTTTTCAATTTTGTATGCACCGTTTTCCATTGCCGTTTCGCCAGCTCCGCTACCAAGTTTAATTGTTTCGTTTGTTGTACCGCCGGCAATAGTTACATTCATATCCTGATAAGCATTTGCATTGTCATTAACAGCGTTCGGGAATGTAATGTTGACTGTAAGTTTCTTTGTAGGAACGGCAATATTAATCACGGTTGGCGCCGTCGGGAGAACAAGTATGCCAAAGCCTGTACCTCCGCCTACTACAAAGTGATTTACGATATTATTGTTGTACGTTGCAGTATTAACAAAGTTAATATCAGTATCTTTTATATTAAATGTACCCTTACCATATCCCGTAAATACAACCTTACCTATGGTGAGCCGTGCGCCTGTCATATCAGGTACATCCGCTCCGGTGGCTGTTTTTCCTTGGAGGTTAAATTCATAAGCTTCCTTACCGCTTGCCGTCGGATCAACAACATTCACATTATCTGCGCCCTTGATTTCATAAGCTATAGCACCCTTGGTCGGTGTATACTCAAATGCAAGTTCAGCAGACATAAAGCGGTTGATTAATTTACCATTACCGTCAAGAACTATGTCATATACATTGGCTTTATCCGTAGGAGCAAGCTTTACCGTTATAGTATCGGTTATAACTTCATTGGACATGGTTCCGTATACAATATCCCCAATCACATTAGCTGAAGGCTCAACCGTAAGCGTTTCATTTGCATTACTCAAATATATATTTGCATCCACTGTACTGCTGAATGTTACAGCACTGTTGCCGCTAACCTTTAGTTCTCCGCCTGCTGTATTCTTTATACCGGTTTCAGTTCCTGTTACATTAATTGTAGAATTTTTGATTTCGCCGTACACATTTCTGAATGCATGGTTGTTCAAAACACCTTCTGCACGTGTTTGATCTGTTACATAAGCATTAATTGTAGTATCACTCATGTTAAGTGTTATACCTGTCAAAACTCTTGACGGATTTTCAAGGTCAAATGTACAGTTATTTACGATGAATTTAGAATTGTTATTACCTTTCAGAGTACCACCTGATGCACTCATGTCATTTTTAAGGTTGAAGTCGCAACTGTCAAGCGTAACTTCTGCATTATTATTATTGGCATAAATTACTCCAAACGCTGATGTGAAATTCGAACCTACAAAATCTACATTATTAAATCTAACAATTTTATTATCAATATATATAATTCCCTCTGTTGTACAAACAGCATTTGCAATATCAAATGTACCGTTTACGATTGTAATGTTTTTATCAATTGTTGTCTGCCCGTTTAATTGAACAGTATTTCCGAGTAAATCAATTGTATCGCCGTTCTGTGCTGCTGCGACTGCATCAGCAAGGGTTGCGTAAGGCGTTGTGCCTATTGTAGCAGCAGGCACCGTAGTTGGAATTCGGCTGTCCACTGTAACGTCCTTGCCTATGGTGTAAATCTTATTTCCGTTGTATTCATTATTATCACTGGTAATCGTTGTTTTACCACTCAAAACGGCATAATGGTTATCTCTTGCAATTTTAAACGGCGTAGTGGCACTTATTGTCGAATCCTTAACCGTGACCTGTCCACCGAAAACTGCAACCCCGTTAATATGCGTTATTTGACAATTTTCAATGCTCGCTTTCGTATTTTTGCTGTTATTTCCGCAAATCACGCCACCATAGCTTGCCGTATTAATATTGTCAAGGACACAATTTTTCAAATTAATTGATGAATTTTCTCCTGACATGTTGAATAAATAACAAACTTCCGCGTTTTCTGTTTGTGTGAAAGTTATATTTTCAATGCTGAAGCTTCCGTTTTCGTTGGGTCTGAACACTGAATCAGTAATGTTGCCAAATTTAATTGTGCCGTTACCTGCACTGCTTGTGAATGTGACTGCTTCACTTCCGGCAAACCATACCAATTCACCCGTATTCAAAGTTTGCCCGTTCAGATCAACGGTACAATTTTTGGTGAATGTTATTACTCCCGGATCATTACCTCCGTCTCTTGTTACGGTTATTTCATTCGTAAATTTAATGGTACCATTCTCGGCAATGTTATTAACAGCCGCTTTCAGCGTGTTTGAGTTCGAAACCTCAATAAGAGTATTGTCTGTTTCCTCTGCGAACACCGGGACTGCCGCCATTGTGCCGAGAATCATTGCGCACGAAACGAGTGCGGACACTAATTTCTTCAATTTCATTTTTAAAATCCTCCATTTTTATTGTTTTAAATTT
>CACXES010000151.1 GCA_902766745.1 uncultured Ruminococcus sp. | reverse complement strand
TTGCGACCAATCAATACCGCCGCCCTCGGGAATATCGTCAACCTTGTTTATCAATGCTGTGGTTGTTTCGTCCTCGCTTGCCGTAACACCCCTTGCGGTCAGCTTAGTGGCAAGCCGTGCGTTAAGTTCGCCTATTCTTGATTTTACACTCATTCCGCATCACCCCCAAGCAGTGCCATTGCTTCCGCATCATATGCCGATATAGCCGCAGAAATCGCATCATCCACATACTTCTTTGTTGCCGGCTGATAATCGGCTGTGGGCGTAAATTCTGTTGTGTTGGTCTTGGTCAGCACTTCTGCTGTATCAGCTTTATGTGTTAAATGGTGCTCTTTTGGTATACTTGTATCAACTGCCGTAACCTCATAATCAACCATATACACCCCATTCATGCCAACTCTATTGCTATTAATGAAATTTATATCTCCATTTACTGTCATAGAACGAAATGTAGGTTCATCTGTTATATCTGTATATACCACTGGAATATTATTATTTCTTGCATAATCATCAGCAGTAGAGCCTTGTTCACAATATATCGTGAGATTTGTGCAACCACTAAAAGCTTCATATCCAATACTTGTAACATTGTTTGAAATGTTGATTGATGTTAATGATGAACAATAACTAAAAGCACATGGTCCAATACTTGTAATACTGTTTGGTATATTAATTGAATTTAAAGATGAACATTCATAAAAAGCAATCTCTCCAAGTATAGTTACTGATTTAGGAATCACAACTTTTGTAACTGAAGAACCATCTAAAATTGATTGAGGGAGTCCACTGATGCTATTAGTACTGCCAAATAATGTAGTAATCTCTACTCCATTAATCTCATAAGGAATAACCAATTCCGTTTGTGTTTTCCCGGTATCAGTTAAGCCTGTAATAGTTTCTCCTGTACTATTTACAGTAAACCAGCTCTCATCCGACGGCACAACATCAGCCGAGCCGTAGTATTTTATACGTTCAAGAGCCACATTTACTCCCGAAATTTCCGCATCAACGGAGTCCTTATCCGCTTTTTGAGCAATGTCGGACTCTATATTCTCTGTGGCCTTGTCGATTATTTTGGTAAGCTCATCAACTTTTTCATCCGTCGCCGATTTTATGCGCCTGTCAACCTCGGCTTTGGTATAAATATTGTCAATATTTTTCTTGTGCTTTGATAAATTCCCTGTCATATCAAGCCCTCCTCAGCATAAAATTGCCCGTACGATAATCCTCCCGACCTGCGGCCCGTTTGTAATCTTCAAATACGATATGGTCTTATTCACCTCATCGAATGGTGAAATCTCCTGCCACATTTCACTCTCCTCGGACGGATGCAGCGATAACGTGCCGTAAAGGGTCAACCCCTCACTGTTACTCATCCAGCCGATATCGTTCACGCTTCTCTTGTTGGAGCTTGGCCTCGGCATCTGTACGATTACAGTCTCGTTAGGCTTAAGCACCCTGTCATAAGAATACACAAACGAGCTTATGTCTGTTGATTTAAACCTCTCCATCGCCAATAGCCTCCGTCTCTGTAATATATTTGATTGCCTGAATTTCAACCGACGTTCCGCCGTCCGCACTTCTGCGTATAACGGCTGAGCTTAAGTGAGTATATCCATTCATTATCCATGCCGTGCTTCCGTCGTCTGTCTCAAACGTGAGGCTTTCCATGTTTTCGTGGCAGAATACAGCTTCTACCTCCTCAGACGTCATGCTGTTCTTGATACAAAAGGCAAGAACCCACCGCTTTTTTCCGTTTGCGACAAACTGTTCAAACGGCTCGGAACAGTCAAACGTCAGCTTCTGACTGCCTTTGGTTACATTAAGTTTCATTTTAAGCATCCCCTTATATATTTAATATTTTAGGCAATTGTAAAACTTAGAAATCGTTGAAATCTGCGAATAAAATCTGAAATAATTTTTACATTGCGGTTGGGCTTGGCAACTGTATGGGCGCAGGGCAACCATTCAATAAAATTATTTCGGATTTTATGATGTTATCCACAATTTTCTGCTTGTTAATTTTACAATCATCTATATTTATTATTTACTCTATACTGTTTACTTTATCTGAAAGAGCTGTCAAATAACGTGCATAAACAGGCATCCCGCTCGAAAAATGCTCCGAATAGTCTGAGTTTGTCACATCAGTCTCATAGTCGGAATTTTCAACACAGCATATTATGTAGTTTAAGGCATTGTACCTCCATGCATACAAGGTCTTGTCACTGCTGATTTTAATACCTTTTTTGGATGTCGTTTCCGTATTGCTCAACACCTCGAATATTCCTCGACCGCTCATATCGCCGTAAAGATTTATGTCATTCGGTATCGTTATATCTCCTCTGCCCTTGTATGTACGAATAACAGATAAAACGTTTGCACATAATGCATTCCAATCACTGTACGGAACAGATGCAACAGATATACCCGACGCAGGCTCCGTTGTCCAACTGAATCTGTCGGGGCGAATTGCTTCTTCGTAATAAATCGTTGTATTTAAATACGCTCTGCTGCCGTCTCTCTTCGTGCAAAATACCTCTGCACTTCCGGCAGTGTAGCTTGCAGATACATCAACCTCATACTCTCCGGGAGCATCCAAAGCTATACTCGCCGATATATCATTGGCGTTCATTTGCGCCTTTAAAACACCGTTTACCCAAACCCAAATATGGCTGTATTCATACGGCAAAATTGAAATCATGGTCGAAACCTTTATATTCCTTACATCAAGCGAAACATCAATATGATTAAGCAAAGCTCTCGAAGGCTGAGTAGTATATGTCGCCCATCCGCTCCAGTTTGCATCATAATCAGACAAAATCTTCGATTCGTACAAGTTATCGTCAAGCCATACCGCACCGACCCTGAGTTCATATTCTGTACAGTATTCCGGTGAATTGTCTCCGAGGAAATCTGTTAATGTCATTTCGAACTTGCCGCTGTCATCTATAAGATCCGGGTCGTGATACGCCATAAATGCCGCTTGATATATATCTCCGCTGTATACATTTCTCGCTTGAAAAATATATCCGGCATTTTTATTTGTCAGATTAGTACACAAAAACATTGCAGAAGGAGCGGTAGTATCCCACTCATATCTCTTTGTTAAGCTTGGTTCATCCGGTGTCGGAGTCGGATATGAGGCAGGCCTGGTCTTGCATCTTATAAAATTTGTTTCGCCATCTTGAAGTCGTATAATGTAATATTTATTGTTATCATTCGCATCATTCACCTGCGCATAACAGTAAAGATCGTACTCTGTGTTCGGTTCAACTGCCTTATACGGATATTTGGACCCATCAATGATTGTTTCAAAGCTATTGGCATCTATGCCTGAAAATATACATAAGAAAACATCAGCTTCTGTAAGTCTTGCAGACGTAGGCGCTTCATTGCACCACTCTCGCGTAAATACAATTCTGATATAATTATCAGAGTTAAAAGGCTTTTCGAGCTCACGTATTCCAACCTTAAAGTAATCCGAGCCAACATCAAGTATTTCCCAGTAAGCCATACATTCACCGCCTTATCATCCGAAAACCGCAACACCGCCGCCCGAACCGAGTCCGGTAACAGTGCACCTCGAAAAATCCCACGAACCTAATGCAGTTACATCTGATATTGCGAGAATCCCTCCTCCTGATGGATATAAGCTGCATCCTATGCCGGGCGAATCACAAAAGCTCAATACTCCGACAACCGTTCCGCCGTACACAACCTCAATCTTTGAATTTTGACCGTTCAAACGTACGCAGTCTTTGTTATTATTCGGAGTGCTGCTGACCGTTACACCCTCTATCACGCCGCCGCTGACAAGGTCTCCGCTGACCTTTACGTTGCCTTTAAGCTTAAAACCGTCGACAGTCTGCTCAAACACCGTGCCGAAGTTACCGTTTGACGAGCTTTCCCATTCGGAGCCGTTGTAGTGCCAGTATAGATTTCTTGATGTATCGAAATACACATTCGATTTATCATTGCCGCTGTCCGATTTATCAAAGATTTCGACCTCCGTCGGATTGCTGTACGTTGCCCGAACAATGGAAGTTATATCCGTTGACGTCTGAGTTATAACGGTTTCAAAATCGCCTATATCCTTATTTACCTGCTCAACAGAAGCCTCAATGCTCTCGGCTCTCTGTGTTATACCACTTTTAAAATCACTTACATCGGACGTAACTTTGCTGACCTCCGACTTTATCTCATCAGCAGTTTGCGAAAGCGTAGAATACTGCTCCGACATCTCATCTGTCTTTACTACAAGCGACTTTACGCCGTCTGCACTGACCGATATCTCGGTTTTCATATTCTCCTTTTCCTTTATAAGGTGTGCGCTCAGGTTGCTGTCATCAAGGTTCTCGATGCTGTCCTCATAAATCCGCTTGAACCGTGACAGTTCATCTCGAAGCTGCTGAACCTCCTCCCGAAGCTGCTTAAAATTCATCTTGGATATATCAGTTTCATACATAAAGTCCGCCTCCCGATTCAAGCCATATCTCCATGCCGTAAAGCTTTACAAATCCGCTGCCGCATATGTGCAGCCTAAATCCGTAATGCGCCGTCATCCTCGGAAGCACACGAACAGTCAGCCGACCGTGCCTGCCGCCCGAGGAATAGACAGGCTGCGATGTATTTGCGTCAAACTCCTCCTCATCATATAAAATATAAACTGAAAATTCCGCATTGCGGCTTACGTCAGCCATCATCTGAAGCTTTTTGACATGCTTTATATTCGCCGATATTTCGCTGCTGCTCTGCCTTGTTGTAATATCCGTGTCAAAGCTCCAGTCGTCGGAGTAAGCCCCGGTATCAAGACGATAAATCGCACCGTCAGACTCAAGCCGATACATCCCGGACTTGTTGTGCGCAAACGAAATAACTCGCTTATACACCGCCTGCCGTGACCAGCAGCCACAGTGTGTGTCATAGGTGAATATATACCTGTTCTCGTCCTCATCCTCACAGTAAAGATAATAATATCTGTCGTCAGAGCCGGACGCCGCATATTTATACTCGTTTATATCCAGCTCACTGCCGACAACCCTCGGATTTGACCCGGTATAAAGCTTCACATTATCGCCCGATACAAAGAAAAGCTTGCCGTCAACCTCTTGAATTGTGCGAAAGTCGATAGCCCCCTCGGCAAAAATCTCGTTTATCCTAAATGGGTTCTTTGTGTTGTATATCTCCTGCATATAGTCACGCTTGAAGCATACAACGTGCCCCTCATAAGTCACAATTCCGGTGAATATTCCGTCCGCCTTAGAGCTTGCCTGCGACGCCGACACCCACGCATTCGCTTCGTTGTACGAGCTTATAGTGTCTAATGTCCAGTTGCAGTAGTCGTTAAATCCGCTTGCATAAACACGGACATCATCCACGCCGAAAACACGGCTCAAATGCACCGTTGCATATTTAAGCGCCGGAACACTCGGCGGAGTCGATACACGCCAGTCCCACTTACTCCCTCCGCCCTCGGTTTCAACCTCCACATACCGCCACGTTTCACGTGTTGCCGTGTTGTAGTAGTAATAGTTTGTGTTTGCGGTCTTGTCCGGTGCGGATGAGAGCGCATATTCCTCAAGCTTAGCATTCTTTTCTTCATCGGTGAGATTTTCAATACCCTTTATTATATCTTCATCAGGCTTCTTGTTGTACGTCCTGACAGTGACATTCATTCCGTCGCACTTGAAGTATGCTTCAGAGCTGTTAAGCTTAAATTTACATTTGCCGTAGTTTGTTTTGTCGGTCACTATATCAAGATATTCATACCACTTTCCGCCGCAGTGTATCATCACGCCGTACTCAAGCCGCTCCACCGCCGCCTTTGCATCGTCATACTCAGCATAATAAAAGGTATTTCCGTCCTCATCTTCAGCAGAAGTCAAGTTAAGCTCTGCGTCATAGATATACATAGGCATTGCCGCCCTGTCGGGAAATATCAAAAGTCTACGGCGGTAGTTTCCGCTGACCGGGTCTGTCACCGTATCGTAAACATTAAACTGCACCATACTGCGAAGCACCTCGTCGCCGAAATCGAGTGTATCACTGACCAGTCCGGTAAAAGGCTCTCCGTCTCCGATATAGTCAACCCACACCTTGCTGTTCTTTATGTATATAAGGCACAGAAAGTCGTCAAAGCCGAACATTGATATCGGGATTGCATTACTCCTTTTAAAGTATTGCTCCGGAACCTCCGACGGTGTGAGATACGGCGCATACCGTGTTGAAATATCCATTTCATCGGTCAGCATACCTGTATCAAGCTCACGGCTTCGATTTAAGCCGCTCCACTCAACCTTTATCATCTTATAGGCTTTTCCGCTGCTTGGAAGCGGCATCTGCAAGTAAGATAGTGCATTTTCTGTCTTTTTAGCCATACAAACACCTCATATTCCAAATTCGGATTGCTTCCCGGAAAGCCATGCCTTGAACGTTTCAAGTAAAATGTTATAGTCATTTATCCACTTTGCAGAAAGAGCGTCCTCGTTGGCTATCTTGTAAGCTTCACCGCGAAGCTTTGCGGAAATCAGCGGTACAAACTCCGGCGGTAGCATAATATTGCCGTTTGCCGCACCGTCCGAGCCTATCGTCTTTAGCTTCGGTCTTATGTAATATATAAGCCTTATTCCGTATATCCTTGTCATGTCGCAGTTTATTCCGAGAGCACCGTCCGCCTTGAAATATACATCACGAAAAATATCACCACTTGCCCGATTCGTGCGTATAAGCTGCCTATCACCGCAGAACACGGTGTAAATATCCTCAAACCGAAGCGAATCCGCTCCATCAGGCACAGTTACCACAGAAAGGTCCAAAGCCCCGTCAATGATATTATTTCCGTCAATTTCAGCCTTGTGCTGTTCGTGAATTATTTCACTGTACAAAAGCTGCTCCGCAGCGTTCAGCCATTCAATATAGCTCTGCTTAAGTATCGGACGGGCGATATCCGCCTCCTCGTCCAGTCTCAATATAAGCTCCTCCGCAGAAATTCCGCTGTCAAACATCACCACACACGTCCTCTCTCTCCGCCGAAGGTTCTGCCCTTGGCGTTGTCGTTCCAGTATTTCAGATAGGCATCCTGTGCCTTGCGTATAAATTCTGTTTTATAGTTTTCACTGCTGCTTGCAATGTATAGGATATTGTCAACGATAGCCGGTGCAAACAGCGGGCGCACCGCACAAAAATCATCAAGGCTATACGGCGCATCGTATCTTTCGCCGTTTTCAAACACAAATTTGCCGTAAGAGCTCTCCAACTCCTTAACAGTATCGTCGAAATAATTAAAAAATCTCCTCTGTTCCATCGGCACAACAAGATTTACTTTTTCAAATATTTCTTTTAAATTCACTCTCCATACACCTCCGCAATTGTTCAGCAAGTACCTAATCGCCGCAGCATACCGCCCCGCATTACAAAAATCCGAAATAATTTTTATATTGCAGTCGGGCTTGATGTCTGCAAATAACTACCCCAATCCCCCGGTAATGGGGGATTGGGATTGAATTTAGCGTCAGCAGTTATAAAATCTCACACAGCCGCCGGGGTTTGTGCAGATAAGCTCGCCGTAGTTTGCAAGCAGCGCACGATATACGCTCTGATTCTCTTTAAGATTGAAAATTCCACCGCCCTGAAGGTCGCAGAACTGCCACTCCTGAGAATGAAGCTCCAAAGCCGTTGTATCTATGCCCCACATCTCGTTATCAGGAACAAACTCCTCGTTCACAATGTCAACCTCACGGTTGCCGAAGATGAAGGTGATAGACTTAAAGCCGCCCTCAAGCTCTCTGCCCTCTACACGTATCTTGTTGGTTTCAAGCTCCTCTCTGTATCTGTCAAATGCATTATCACCGCATAGAAGCATATCAACATTTGAATTCTTAACACGCTGTGCAATTCTAAGCCCCTTTGTAATCGAGGTGTTGTTCACCGAATTTTCACAGTCAACCTCTGTGGGGTAAAGATATGGATTTGCCGCCTTGCTGACACCGTAGATAGTTTTAATATTCTTGTCAAAGATAGCACCGAGACCGGTTATCTCACGGTTATAAGAATTCTGCACGGTGATAAATCCGCCGCCGCTCTCCGTTCCGCCGGATACGGTAACAGCAGTGATCGACGGAGCCGAAGCCGCCCCCTCAAGGACTACCTTGTATACATTCTCCGCACTTCCGCCGCTCGGAGTAAAGCTTTCCGATGTGCGAGTCACGGTTTTAACACGAAGTGCATCGCCGCCGCTTACCGGTACGGTTCCGCCGACTGTGTACAGGTCAACAGTCAATCCCTCCTTCAGGAATTTAACATCGTTGACATAAACAGTGAGAAGTCCGTCCGAATATGTAGGTGCCTTTCTTATCTTACAAAGCACGCCGGTGCCGTTGCCGAAGTAAGAGCGACCCAAATTCCATTTCGCTGCCGCGTATGCGCCCTTGATTTCGGTATCAAGCGCATTTGCCATTGCGCCTGCGGAATTTGTGAGTCTTACCGCTTTTGCGGATATGGCAATGTCCACATACATATCCTTCGCATTGGTTTCAAACCGTTCAAAGTTCACACGACCGGCTTTAGGTGTAGCCATGCCCTCTTCGCCGAAGCCGAAGCCGCCGGAGAGTCCGACAGGAGCCGCAGCTACGATTTTGTTGCCGCTGATGTTTCTCTTTTTGATTTTCGAGAGAAAAGGCGTGGGTTCAATATTGAGCACATTGTTCCATACCGGAAGATAATTTTCCTTCAATGCCTTTTCATAGGTCTTAAGTGTCTGTTCATATGACATAAAGTATCACTCCTTAAAAATTTATATATATTTTATTTTCTTGCTTAATTACCGAAAAGCACGTCTTGTACGCTCGGACGCCTCGTCCCACGTCTTAGGCTTGTCGGGTATATTCAGTGCTGCATTCACCGCGCCGCTGCTCGCGGAGAATTGAGGCACTTGCTGACTTTGTTTAACGCTGTTTACACGGTCCTGTTCAATGAGCTTTCGATATTCCTCGTTGCTTTTATACTGTTCAAGGAATTCCTCCGGCGTCATCTCACGAGGTTCTTCTTTAGGTGTATTGGCTGCGTTTACGCCTTTGGCAATCATGTATGCCATGATATACCTCTCTTCATCATCAATATTGTCAGAGGATAAAGCGCTGTTCGCCGAGATTATCCTGTCAAGCTGCGGCCGCATTTCCGCAATGCCGTCAAGCTGTGGAAGAGTGGAATGTGACAGGCCGTCAAAAGCCCTGTCTCTTGCAGCCCTCATCTTCCCCTCCTTGGCCTCCTTGACATAAGGCTCAAGCTCCTGCATTATTCCGCCCCTGATGTAGTCCGCCATATTTTTGGCGTATTCCTCCTGAGCAGCCCTTACAGTATCCTCGTCGGCAAAAGCCAAACCGTTTATATCAAGCGTCGGCATCTTGAGTGCTTCATTTACAATGTTTTCTTCGGTCTGCTGTGACATCTGCTGCATCCGCTCGTTCATTTCCCGAAGCTGCTCCTCAAGCTGAGCGTTCTGCGCCCGTATCTGAGATAATTCCTCACTTGTACGGCTCAGCTCCTGGGCTGCCGCCTCCGCCGTTCCTACTGCATTGTCAAGTACCTTCCTGTCCTCGTCTATTACCGAGGAAAGCTCGGCATCTCCACCCTGAGCCTCCTGTACGTCAACGCTCTCCGCATCTGCTGACGCCTGACTTTCTCCGCCAACCGGAGCCATCTCCTCATCGCCGTTCTGCATCTCACTGTTTTCATTTTCGTTTAAGTCCGCACCTGCCGCAAATATATTCTCCGTCTCTTTTGCAGCTTCATCAAATGTTTTTGGCATAATAAAATCCTCCTTTTAATTACTTCCAAGGGCATAGCCCTTTTTCCGTTTCCCCGAAGGGGAAGATACTATTCCCCCAAAGATTGTGTGGCAGATTGATTGAATTGCATTGCCGCCATAGCCGCCTGTGCATTCTGCTGTATCGCCTGTTTGTGCTGTCTTATGTGCTCCTCCATCACGGCCGCCCATTTCGCTCTTTTCATCTTCAATACCCGAAAATCCATCTGAAGAATATATCTCATATGCTCCTCGATGTGTATGTCGTGATTATCGAACTCCGACACCTCCGGGATTACTCCCTGTTCAAAGAATACATTCTCGCGCTGTGCCGCTTGGGTGTGCAGCGTATTCATCGACAAAATCTCGTTATAATTTCCGATTTTCATATATTCAAGCATCTTCGACTTCACTCTCTCTGACACCTGACCGTTACTGTCAGCAAAAAGTCCCATATTGTATGCGTCGAAAAACCTCTGCTTCTGAACCTCCTCCGAAGTCATAAGCTCGTTTTCAGTTGTGAACTCAACATCCGTGCTGTTGATATCCTCACCGCTCCATACAACGGCCTTTGCAATATCGTTGGAACCAATATACCTGACAACCCTCTGTACAGTCGCATATCTCTTGTATATGTCAAGCCACAGGACAGCAAGCTTCCGTATCCCGTTTCTGATAAAGTCGCCGGTCATCGAAAGTCTCGTATTGTCTATTTCCATAAGGTTCTCTATCGCTGTGCCGGAGGTCACGCCCGACGGCGTAGCACCGTTTACCATAAGCTGCGATGTACCGGCAATATACTCCATGTCCGACTTTAGATTGTACCTCTCCTGCATTATCTCACCGGGAAGATTGCCGTTCGGAATGGGAACGGGCGGCTGTGAACCTCTCTGATACACAAGCATTGCTCCGGGATGCAGCCCGTTATCCTCGTATTCATCAATATCAACGCTGCCCTCCTCAACATAAAAACCGTTGAGTGCCACACGCTTTATATATTCATGTATCTTGTTGATACAGCCGTTTAGAGCCCTCTGATACGGAATAAGATCCTCAATGACGGATTTTCCGTAAAACTGACCTGCAACCTCTCGACAGGTAAGCTGCACAACAGGAATTCTGTCATAAGGAAGATCGCCGTAGTACACAAGCTCATCCTCTCCGACTATAATAATCATTCTGCCGTGAGGCTTGTGCTTGCTCGGTCGCTCCATGTAGGTTATGACCTTTACGGCATCGCTCATTGTCCTGTGTCCGAGGGTCATAACGGTATTCTCCCGTCCGAAGCCTCCGCCGGAAGACAGCGGCGTCAGTTCAAAGGTCTCTACATCACTGCCCTCAACCTTTATTCCGTACAGGTCATAAACCTCGTCGACCGTCTTGACCTGCTCCAGGATAATAGACCGCTGTGCTTCTATTGTCTCCTTGAATATGCTCTCGGGATATAATTCGTAGGGCGTTATCAAGCCGTAGTCTATGTCGCCTTCACAGATAGCACACTCAAGCTTCCTCTCCGTGCCGTCAGGGTCTGTTCTAATAATCTCCTCGGTCGCAATAACATCACCCTTGTCCTTATCCCACCACGACAGGAAGAAAACATTGCCGCAAAGCTCATTCCAGTGTATGGCGGTATTCTTCTTTGCTTCAAAGTCCGTGTGACTTTGTGTATATTGAAGAATTTCCGTTGACGTCTCCGCCTTTGCATAATCGTCAAGCTCGTTGGTTCTCGGCTTGACCTTCATCTTGTAGGAAATTTTCTTGAGGTTGGCAATTCTTGTATCGACAAGCACCGCAATATTGTTGAATACCTCACGTTCCATCCAATCATAGACCGGTTCAAGCTGCTCAATGTCTCCGCGATAGGGATTTATGTCGCAGTATTGATTCCCGGCAAGGAAGTTCGCATTAAGTGTCCATTGCTGCTCCAAAAATCCGCGCTCACCTCTGCGCTTTTCAAGGTCGTCAAGGACCTCTTTAATAATGTCCTCCTTGAACAGCTCCTTCCCGTCCTCGTCCACATCAAGCGGCAGAGTCGATTCTTTGCTGTCATGCCCGAATAGTGCGGAAAGCTTACCGACTATCCCATCCACCCTCGGGCTGAACCTTATATTCATCAAGCCTTCCTCCCTTCATCTCTGTACGGTCTGCGCCAGTTATCGATTACACGCCTGTGCGCCGACTCGACTCTCTCATGCTCTGTATGCTCCGAAGCCCGTTTGTAGGTTTCGATATCACGACTCATCAGCCTGTCGTACAAGTCCTTACGCTCTCTGCGATGCAATAATTCGTTAATGACAATCACAGCGCACAAGCCGAAGCATAAGCCGAGAAGCACAACGCATATCTCGTCATATCCCATTTACGCCTCACCCTCATCCTTTGCGGCCTTAGCCTTTGACCTGCGGTTCTTGCTCTTCGGCTTGACATCAGCCGCATTTTCGCCGTTGTCTGCCTCGGCTTGAGCATCGGCATACTCTGCTTTCTTCTTATCATCTCCGTCGTTCGTCGCAATATTTTCGACCCCGGGCTCAACCTCCTGCGGCTCGTCCTCCACATTCTGCTCCTGCGGCTCGTCCTCCACATTCTGCTCCTGCGGCTCGTCCTCCACATTCTGCTCCTG
>CACXES010000150.1 GCA_902766745.1 uncultured Ruminococcus sp. | reverse complement strand
CGCAAGAATACGCTTGTCGGAGAGCAGCTTCTTTGCACATTCATCATATCGCGCATCCCTGCCGCTCCTAATCAGATTATCTCTAAGTTCATCATCCATCGGACTCACCTTCTCCCACACTTATATTTTACCACATTTATATTATAAAAGCAAGATTTTTTTAATATATCGTATTTATAAATAAATTGCAATATAAAATGTCCACAAATATTAAGCGACTTTTAATTGACTTTTTAAATTAAATCTGTACACGAATTATGACCGGATTATACAGCAAATAAAAAACACGCCTCAAAACGAAAAATGGATTATTTTTGTTTCATCTAAAAGCACCTGGAAAACCCTTTCAAAAAATATAGCGGAGCAAACCGGCAAAAAAATACGATTCATTTCTGCTGAAACCAAAAAACGCAGCATATGGAATGAAATAATTGAAAATTCCTCTTTCCGAGGTGACATTCTGATTACAACCAATGTTCCGGATAACGGCATAAATATTACAGATGAAAGAGTCAGACACATAGTTATACCATTTTGCGCAAAATCCGATTTTATACAAATGCTCGGCAGAAAGAGAATCGTAAACACAGAATCTGTAAATGTATATGCAGAAATACCTAGCGAGGCAAAGCTACGAAGCTACATCAAAGAAACATCACACAAAACGGAAGTATTACATAACATACTGTCCCATACTGACAATTCCGGAATAATAATAAGAAATCTGCAAAATCTTTGGCTTAACTGCGATAAAAATATTAACAAGCTCTTTTTTATAGACAATGAATGTCGCCTATGTCCAAACACTGCTGCATATACAAAGCTTATAAGCATCCAATCTTTTTATGAAGAGGTTTATCAAAATATATGTGACACTGATAAATATATTAAAACCATATCTTCGTGGATTCCGGGCGAGTTGTCACCCGATATCACATTTCTCGACAGCGTGTCCGGCAAAAGCAATCGGACCATAGACGAATTTAATGATTGCTATAAAAACAAACTTCTCGAGCCAAACAGCATTTATGACGAATTTATTCGCATCTACAAATCAGAATGCAGTAAAATATACTCGGGTGATGAATTAAAGTCAAAGCTCAACTTAAAAAAGGCAAAAAATATTCGAAAATCAACCATTAACAACGCGATTTTATAAGCTCCTTTGTTATGACAATAATAGCCTTTTGTAAAAACCAGAAAAGTCAGAATTGTTATTTTCTGCCTTAAAAAATTAGAGCAGTACAAACGATTTATGCACGAAAGCACTGACAGAAAAGACGAACCCAAACTCACACTTGAACATATTTCTGCACTTGAAGAAATTATCAAGATTGTCGAGGAACACGAGTAGTCCATAAAGGTAAACGTTCTCGGACATATGCCTGAGATATATTCAAATACAGACTGAGCCGTATCACCCCCACAGAGGCAATGACGCGGCTCAGTCTGAAACGCTCCTCATTATATAAATTACCAAAATCCGATAGACTGTTTCTCTTCGATTTCGAGCAATTATTTAATATCGTAGGATGCGCAGAGCGAAGAATAGTTCAAGGAGTTCATATAGATCACTTTAATCTTGTCTACATCCTCTGCTACCTGCTGTGACAGCGCAATCTCGTTTCCCGCTATCGAAGAATCGCGGCTGCCGTCCACCATGCTGACAGCCTTTAAACGGTCTCCGCTGTACTGTGCAACGAATGCCGAGGCTGATATCTCATCATCCGGCTTAAAGCCGCTCAGTTTAACATTAAGCAAGTCTCCTGCCGCAAGCTGATCCATACCGGTCACTAAAGTGCCGCCTTCGGTAACCTCTATTTCCGGAATGTAGTTCATAAACGAAAAGCTTCTTGTCTGCTTATTGTTCAGTGCACACGAATTCATCGCAAGAGTGTATTCGCCCGCAAGCTTATTTACAGTAAACTCAAAGGAGTAATCCCCGGTGTTATCCGTTTCGCACTGTTTTATATACGCCACGCCGTCAATACTGAATTCCGTCTCGCCGGGACGCAACACATACATCGCAACCTGATCGCCCGGCTCTCCTGTTTTGCCGAAAACATTGATAACCCCGGTATTGTAATTTGCAATTATTGACACTGTTTCATCCGTGCCGATATCAACCGTGTGCCACACATCTCTGATGGAGTCAATCTTGGCAATCAGCTCGTCTGCTATCGCCTTATCCTCTTCAACATT
>CACXES010000149.1 GCA_902766745.1 uncultured Ruminococcus sp. | reverse complement strand
TTCATTCAACTGTGTCATGATTTATTATCTCCTTTTATTTTATATTGGAGATTATTTCCATTTACACGGTTGACTATACAGCCTCAATCGGGGATTTTCTCTTATTTTATCGGCTTTATCCGCAGCTTTTTGCGGTTTAGCCCATCTTCAGAGATAAAGTATCCTCTCCGCACCTCTCGGTCACAAAATTTTCCATATTCCCATAAGATTGTCAATTCTATCGCTGCACATCCCACCGTGTCCGAAGCGATGCTGTTTGCTTTTCAAGCTCAAGGGTTTTTTCGTGATACGGACCTCTGATCTCCGGCGGAACATTATCAAAATTCGTATTTGCATATGCGTTTGCGGCAGTATTGTAAATCGTCACACTCAAGTGATTTTTGCCGCAAACCGCCACTCCGGCCTGTACCTCCGCCACAAACGGCGGCGCAAAAAGGCTTCCTACCTCTCTTCCGTTAACCTCAACCGTACAGCAATATTTTATTGACCCTAAGTCAATCAGCAAATCGTTATCAGCGTCATTTAATTCAAAGTCGCATTCATATTTTATCCCGCCCGAAAAATCCTCTCGGCAGCACTCTCCAAGCCCCGCTTCACCCAAATAAACATCTCTTGGAGCAAGTCTTGGTTTGAGGTTATCTATCTCAAATTGTTCAACTACGGTTGCACTGAATTTTCGTATCGTTTGCAGAGAAATCATCCGCTTCGGCTTTTGAGTTTTGGCAGGATAATCCTTATTTGTGCATATGAAAAAGCAAGCCTCTCCGCTTTCCAATACCAAATCAGTTCTTTTATTGCCGAGATACAGTTCACCGTCATTCAGGCGAAGCATAAAAATATTCCGCGAATTTTCGTCCTTGATTTCAACATTTCCTACGAAACGAGTGCCGCCTTCATTAAAAATCATATACACTGCATCTCCGTCCGACACCGCTCTCTTTGATACTCTGAGCTGCTTCAGCGGATCATACGCTTCAATCAGGCTGTTTTGTGCAGCTGTTTTTTCATCAAAGGGCTCTGCATTTTTAATGAATTTCACAGAGTCTTCCGTTATAACCCTTCCTCCGTTTTCCGTAAATTCGGACAATTTATCTTTAATATGCTCAGGCATATATCTGCAAAACGGGACATAAACGGTACTGTATTCCGCAAATCCACCGCAAAGCCTTCTTCCTTTCAGCTCTGCACTGCTTATAAAATCATCGTCTATAACATCGAAGTCCACATATTTTTGCTCAAGTTGTCCGCAGAGCGCATAAAATGCCTCCTGTACCTTTTCGCTCTCCGGGTGCTGTGCCCATATATCCCTCAGCGGAAGATATACCGCAGCCGTACGGCAGGGCTTTCCGACAGAGCACATATAAGAAATACGCGCCGTATATTCATTAAAGTCTTTCAGAAACCTTGTCATCGGACTTTCCAAAAGAAAATTCGGTCTGAATTGATGGCAGATAAAGCCCTCGGTGCCCGATGACATACTCATTATGTTTATAATATTTATTCCCCGGACAGTCTGAGCATTTATTACATATCTCATTGTATCATATGTCAGTCCGCAGCCGTAAACCGCAAAGGATTCGGTCAAGGCATAATATCTGCCCGTCATATTTGCGGCACTTGACGCCAACCTCGGGAAGAGCATATTTTTACCGCTGTCGGGGTAAATCTGATTACAAATCACATCTACTCCGGGAATATCCATATATCGAAGCTGCTTTAAGACATTTCCCACATTTCTCCTGTAATCAGACAGAATGTGATCGCCGTCCATGTGACCCGCAAGCAAAATGTTGTTTTCGGCACACCATTCATGAATACGCTGCATATATGCTTCCGAAAATTCATCACTGCAATACTCTGTATATGCAATTCTGAACTTTTCGCCCTCGTCTCCGAATGCCTCCCTATGGAAAAGTGCGGGGAGATAGTTGTAAAAATCATAGCCTGTTTTCGCCTTAAAATTATCTGCATCCAAAATTGTATACGGATAATTCAATATCGCCTCATCCGTAAAAATCACGGGACTGCTTTTTCCGAACTGCTCTCCCAGAGCGTTCTTATACCCCTCATGTGTTAAATCAATAAAGGTATCGACCGCCTCTTTCTTTAAAAGACAAGGAAGTTTTGTATCTTGTTTCTCTATGTAATATTCATATACCCTACAATCATCCTCTGCCGCAAACTCAGCCGTAATACGTTCGAGACTCTCGGTGAACGCACAAAGGCAGCCCTTCGACACCCGATAAATTTCGTCCTTCTTTATCTGCACTTCGTTTTCGACAATAATCTCAGAGCAGCAGTCAGGGCAAGCCTCAACGACCTTTCCGCACGCACTGCCCGACGGCCATCCGCCCTCATCGTATAACCATACAAGCATTTCCTTTGAGCTTGCATAATTCACGGCGAACTTCACTAAGTCAAAGAATTCATCGGACAGATATTTCGGTGTCATATATGTTTCCATATAATTCGGACGGAACTCAGGCGGCTCCGGAATAATATACATCCCGCGTATTCCGATTTTCTCCATGCTGTCTATTTGCTCAATTATCAAATCCTCCGTAATGGGACTGTTCCATATCCATGAATAAATAGGCTGAAATCCCGCAGAAGGCTTTTTTACCTCTGCCGGGTCAAACCTTATTTCCGTATTATAATCCATCACAAGCAACCCCCATGCATATTTTTCGGTTAGCGCTCATCTGCCGTCTGCGAAGGCTTACAAAATTTTATGCCTCTCAGTCATAAACCCCTACTCCGGCTTAGTTTCAAGCTTTAAGGGAAAGTCACCCAGCTTATGTACTTTAAAGCCGTTTGCCTTATATTCATTATAATCAAACGCTTCAAGCTCGTCAATGGCGAGCTTATGAAATTCGTAGAAATTATTCCACCATTCATAGCCGCTCCCAAGCTCTGCCCCGAGATATGCATCGGCTATGTCACATCCCATCTGAGGTGCAACATAAAACGCTCCCATAGCAAGCACATTGACTCCGTTTCCCGTAATAGCCCGAAGTGCGGCAGGCACACTCTCCACAACCCCGGCATGAACATGCGGGCATTTGCTTGCCGCAATGTGTATACCCATTCCGGTTCCGCAGAACAAAAGCGCTCTCTCAAACTCACCCTCGGATATCATTGCACCGGCTCTGAGTCCGACTCTATGGAACATCAAATCCGTATCGTTGGGGTCGGAATCACTTTTTACTCCTATATCCGTTATCTCCCAACCCTTAGCTCTGAGGTGCTCGGTCACCGCTTCCTTGAGCGGAAATCCGGCAAAATCAGCACCAACCAAAAGTTGCTTATCCTTTACTTTTTTCATTTCAATCTCCCCTTCTCAGACTTTGATCTGATTTATTTCTTTACAATTTTTAAAATTATTCTCTGCAAATTATCTCATCGTGCTAAAATCATAATCGCTAAGATAGTCTTTGGTATTTTCACACATCTCGGCAAACAACTGCTTCGCCTCATCAAGGCTGCAGGTAACAAGCGGATCATTTGCAAAGATACTCATTATCCTATTCAAATCCCGACTTGCAATCGCACTGTTTAACGTCTCCTGCTCACCGCATATTCTCGCCACCATAGGATAAATTTCCTCGGGAATAGAGCCCGCCATCACAGGTATAACCGTATCCGAGCGGAACACTGCATTTGTTTCAACAACGGCACCGTACGGAAGATTTGGTATTTGTCCTACATTCGGAAGATTAACATTAGTGACCAAATCACACAGCCCCAGGAGCGCTCTCATCTGATTTACGCCCTCCTCGCCCGTACAGTTTATTTCTACCTTCACCTTTCCGCTTCTGTAATCCTCGCTTTTGGCAAGACGATTTTTCAAATCCTTCCGTCTGTAATCCACCGTTGTCAGTCCAAAGCCCCAGCTCTTCACCGTCTCCGGATCCTTAAGATACCACTTTCCCTCACAGAACTCCGCAAGATGCCTGTCTCCCGCAGCGGCAATATATCCGTATCTGTTAAACAGATCGAACTTAACTCTGTGATTGCACGCAAAAGAATTGTTCGCCCAGTTTGCATCCATATTTTTTGTATAGCCCGTATCGGCATACTTCCGGGCAAATCCGGCATAAACAGGAAATATATCATTATTCTTATATCTTGCTTCGGTAAACCATGTAAAATGATTTACCCCCACCGGGTTCACCTTAATATCGCTTCTGTTTTCCGCTTTTATTCCTTTATCATCCTCCAAAGCTCTTGCCAGAAGCTTTTGCGTTTCAAATACCTCGTGGCAGCAGCCGAATGCCTTTATCTCCGGAAATACACGGTATAGCGTCTTTACGCAAAGAGTCATCGGGTTTGTGTAATTAATCACCCATGCGTCGGGGCAGTAGCTTTTTATGTATCCCGCAATCTCCTCAAACATCGGAACGGTTCTCATTGCCCGCAAAATACCTCCGGGTCCCGAGGTATCGCCCACCGACTGATAAATACCGTACTTTTCGGGAGCATGTACGTCGGACTCCATTTCGTCAAACGTCCCCGGAAGTATCGATATAACCACAAAGTCAGCTCCGCACATTGCCTCCTCCGCAGTCTTCACGGCGTGATAACGCCACTTTGATTTGGTTTCTTCACATTCATCAAACAAATTCCCGATTATCTCATTATGCTGTGCCGCTTCATAGTCTATGTCATACAGATATACGTCTCCGGACATATCGCTGCATACGGCAAGATCAGACATCAGCCCCCACGCCCAGCCTCTTGAACCGCCGCCGACATATGCAATTTTTACTTCCTCTGCCTTGTTATCCTTATATTTCATGCTAAAATCATATTCCTTTCCGTTTTGCATATAAAATTATTTCGCTTTAAAAATTCTGTTACCTGCTCTGCCACTTAACTGCAGAACACTCATCGGCCGAACATTATACGTACCAGCTCATATGCAAATATTTTATGAAGCTCCTCTGTCGGATGATTTATTTGATTGGACAAAAGCTTGTTTATATCAACCTCATTATCTCTTAAAATCTTCCATATCTTATTACAGTCGCAAACCGGGATATCCATTTCCCCGCAAATATCCCTTGCAGACTCCAGATATCTGTCCAACCAGCCATCCTTTTCGTTTTTCGCAACATCTCTCGCCACTTCGTTAAATCTCTGCTCACACCGCAGCATATCAACGCTGTCGGTGCGAACATTCGGCGTCATAAAAATTAGCTCTGCTCCGCTTTTTATGACCCTTTCAAAAATATCCTTAAGGGAATTTTTATACACTTCGATTCCGTCGGCGCACAAGCATGCGTCATTTAATCCAAAGCATACAACCACCAAATCGGGGCTGAAGCTCAAGACATCTCTGTCAAGCCGCTCCCGTCCCCCTTTTGCGCTGTCGCCGCTTATCCCGGCATTTATAATGGCAATGGGAACCTCAGGATATAAATACTGAAAAATTTCCCGCACCCTCTCATGATACCCTTTGTTTGAAGCTGTGTACGGTTTAAGCCTTCCGTCCTGCATATACAAGTCAAAGCACCCCTGTGTCACACTGTCGCCCAGGAATGCAATAACAGGCTGACGGCTGCCGTGCAAATCCCTTTGCTTTTGCTTAATTAACTCAATAATTTTCATATCTGTCACTCCTCAACACTTATATTCCGCAGCAGCTTGAGAACATTCTCTCTGTATTTTACTGATAGATAAACGTCTCTACCTGAATTGACGATCTTGTTCGGAATATAATTTTTCCGCAGTTCAAGCCGGCTGATTTATATGTAATAATGTTTTCCGGTTTTCCGACATAAATGTGCTGTCCGTCGCGGCGCGAGCTGTCATATATAACAATATTTCCGGTAATCCTCGCCGATTCGTCAAATCTGCCATCCGGCTCTCGATCCCATGCAACCGCATCGTCCAAAACATTGCTGACATAACCGAACGAAAGCTGAAATTCAGCACGGTAGTAATCCGAAACGGAATCTCCCGAATCAGTATACAAGTAATCGTGACGAGCATTTTGAGTCCAGCCCGGACGGTTATTTTTATACATATCCTCCCTCTTTACAAGCAGGGTATAATCATTTTCGCCTGTGCCCTCCACGATATTTCCTTTTATATCGAAGTTAAACATAATTAAATCGCCCTCCTGCAAGCCGTCAACTGACAGCTCTTCGGGTACGAGATACTCAATTTTTCCACCGAGAGAATATCCTGTTACACAATTAAATATTTCTCCCGATTCTCCGATTTTTTCCGAGACACTGTCAACCATCATAATCGGCTTACTGTACAATCTGTTATTTGGAAGCTGCTCGGGCATATATAAGCACACTAACGCATCGGCGCATATACCGTCCTCGTTATAGACGTATGCGTTACTGCTGTATATAAAATCATCTACAAGCTCGCTGTAATTAGAAACCTTGCAGTCTGTTTCCTCCGGGTCATCTACTCCGTTCGGCACAAAGAAAACTTTTGTAGCCGAGGTGAGCGTTGCACGTTCTCCGAGCTTACCTCTTGTATACCTCTGCTGTCCCGTTCTTTCATAAAGTGCCAAAAATCCCGAGTTTGATTCCCCATTCCACGCATTGTATGAAGCCGTCAGAATTTTGTTTATCCTCCCATCGGTGTTTGTGGAATAACGTATAAGCTGACTTTTAACGGAAGCCGAGTCCTGCGTGTACCCGGGTATTGCCCTATATGCCTCTGCCGCATCCCGAAAGCTTGTATTGTTAATCTGAATCCTGTCGGCGAGCTCAAGCTCCTCAAACCTGTTTGCATCGGTCAAAAGCCGCAGCGTCACCTTTGAGTTGAAGCTGTCATCATTTAAAACTCCTTTAATTATATACGCGGCATTCATATCCGACGCCTGCTTTACCATATATACAACGTTTCCGAATGTATCAAGACATATTTTATAAACATCCGCTGAGGGAATATTCTTTATGTGAGTATTTTTTATCTGCTCCGCATAGGTTTTTTCAATCGTATAATCGCTTGACCCGACTGTTATTATGTGCTTCTCATCGGAAAGCTTATGCTCCGTAACGCTTCCCTCAATCTCCTTTTCGGAAATTATTACCTCTATGCATTCGCCGCCCGCAGAACGTGCTACAGACAGGGTCTGACCTGCCTTAACATCCGCCTCTTTCGCAGCCACTCCGCCGTCGGCATAAACAACTGTGCTTACATAATCGCTCCATATTATTTCAGACGAACCCAGCTTATCATATACAGCCCCGTTTTCCGATGCCGAGACAACAAAGTTTCTATAGTCGCTTATGACAACCATGTCATAGCCGCCGCTGCCGTCTCCGTCCTTGACCTCGATGAAACCCTTATTTATTTCCGAAAGACGCTCCGAAATATTCTCTTTTAACGGATAACCGTTATATATAAACATAGGTTTTTCAAGCTCAATACTTCTTGTGCGTCCGCTGTCCGCTCTGTAGGACAGAGTTTTTTCGCTGTATCCTATATAATCCTCAGGAGATATTTTCAGAGTATTTTGCCCTCCGCTTCGCTTAACAGACACAATAACCCTGTCAGGATTGCTCTCCTGCGTTTTGTAATAAGCCGAAACATGCTCACCGAAGTATTCTGACGCATTTATATTATCACTTATCATATAACGTGTGCCGTCAATTCGAATTTCGTTTTTACTCTCTTGAAGGCTGTCCGTTGTCTTACCGTAAACCGATGTGACCATGCCCTCGGTCTCATACACCTTCCAAATATTCTTAAGTATGGTATATTCCTTGCTTTTGTCATATTCCAAGGCACTTCCGTCAGAACCGAAAACTTCAATGGACAAAAGCTGCGCCTTGAGCGCACGGTCAAGCATATCAAACGCCGCACCGTAGGTCATCGTGCTCCCGGCAGCACCAACGCCCGCTGTGAGTCCGAGCCTCGATGCCATAACCATGTATCCCGACGGATATCCTCCGTTGGCCTCCGCCGGTTCCTTATAGCCAAGTGCAACAACAAGAATTTTTGCCGCCTCTCCAACCGTTACCGCCTCCAAAGGCCTGAACATACGGTCATCTGCCGCCGAAATCAGACCTCTCTCCGTCAATGCGTTAATGGCTCCTGCCGCATAGCCGTCAGCCTCAACATCAATAAAATATCTGACATTCTTAAAGCTGTCCGCATCCAGCCGAAGCATACGCGCGGTATAAACCGAAAATTCCTCTCGGCTGATAGGTGCCTCCGAATCCTCAATTTCCGATGTTATGATTTCCAAGTCAGTCAGAAATCGAATGGAATCCTGTGCAGCACTGTCCATCGTCTCCGCAGCGGCGCCGCAGCATATCACTGTGGCTGCTATACATATACTCAGCGCAAGCATAAGAACTCTCTTTGTCATTTTATTCCTCCTATCTGTTATTCCGTTCCATATCTGCCGCTACATATCAAGCAGTCTGTAAATAATTTTTGCCGTCTCTGCACGTGTGGCAGGACTTTTCGGTGCAAACATCTGAAAGTCTGAGCCGCTTACAATTTCTGCTTTCGCAAGGGCGCCGACAGCTTCTGCCGCATAGTCCGCTATCTCACCGCTGTCGCTGAAGCTGAGCTGACCTGCCTCGAGATTAATACCGTTGTTCACTGCTGCACGATAAATCATGGTAACAAGATCCTCCCGCGTAATACTTTCACCGCTTCCGAAACGAGTTTCACTGCAGCCCTTCACTATACCTGCCTTTACCGCTTTTGCAACGTAAGTCCTGTACCAGCAGTCTGCGCTCACATCATCAAAGCTTATATCCGCTTCTTCGCTTTCGGCGGCAAATGCCAAAACCAAAATCTTTGCCGCCTCTTCACGGGTTACGGTATCATTCGGATAAAACCTGCCGTCCGCCTTGCCGTTCACAATACCTTTTTGCGCAAGATAAATAATTGCATCCTTCGCCCAGCTTACATCGTCAATATCCTCAAAAATATCCATGTACATCGGTACTGCTTCATTTGCTGCCGCCACCGCAACTGTCGGAGCCGCACTCCCGAAGCCGCCGCCTGAGCCGCCGCCCGAACCTCCTGAGCCTCCGCCCGAAGGCTTATTATTCGCCGATTTCAATGCGGAAGCCAGTGTACTGAACGATTCGTATGTGTTCCCCATAACGGCACGGTATGCACTGTCGGCAAGCGGTGCGTCAAAGCCGATTTTGTCGGCAAACGCCTCGGTTATCTCCTTTACATTTCCCTCGCCGTCCGGATTTTTTACAACGCCCAAAACTGTTGCCTCTGTCAGCTTTTCGTTAAAATCGGAAAAGCTTTTCATTCCTGCGCCCTTTAACGCCGAGGCAATCCTCGCATCATTTGCCCTCACGTATTTTTTCTGACAGTACGGTGCAATATCGCAGCGGTCAAGCCCCAATATTTTCTCATACTCAAAGACACTGCTCAATCTGCCCTCATTCAGGGCCTCTATCAAAACAGCCTTACAAACAAGCTTTATGCCGTCCGCTGCCGATACGTTGTCCAAAACACCGTTTTTAATCTCCGAATATACCATGTCCGCAAGCTTGCCTTTGTCAAGCATATCGTAAAACTCATAGCCTATTCCGAGTTCATATCTGTACCTGTCAAGCAGCTCCTCTATCTCGCCGCTCTGAGCAGCACGAAGGATTTCAACCGCCTTCTCCGCTTCGTTTAAATTAACGTACATAAAGGTCTCGGTATAAGCTTTATCACTGTCCTCGGGGAAGATATATATTGTATAATTTCCCGACCTTGCGTCAAAGTCCCAATCGGGATTATCCACTATCTTAAAGCTAAGCTCCCAATTCCCGCCGTCTCCGCTTAAAGCCTGATCTCTCAGGGCAATGACCCGCGCAAACTCTGCCGTCGGAACAGCTTCTAAATCCTTATATCCCATACCCGGGCAAAACACATCAATTCCGATATTCACCCCGGCCTCGCCCGAAGCAGCCGTCCCGCTGACGGTTACAACGGATTCGGAAGTATCCGTTGTAACCTGTGCGCCGACGCCCGTTGCAGCTGCAGTAAGTATCATCAGCAAAACCGTTATTGCTGCAATAAATTTTCTTCTCATATATTTCCTCCGAAATCTATTTTTCACAAACATATGCGCCCTGAAGCGGCTTATTGCTTTCAAAGCCCTCCCAGACAAGACTCTTTAAAACAAGCTTTTCCGTACTCTTAATCGTAACGGGAAGCTGATTTGAAAGCACAACTCTCGACATTGACGGCAAATTTAAATTCTCATAGTTCAAATTCGTCATCGCCGTATCATTGTATACAGCCGTGATAACCGCAGCAGTTTTATCCTCATCGAGAGTGTTTACAATCTTAACACTTGTATATACATTTGAACCGAGGACTGCGTCTGAGATTGAGTTAATCTCATTGCCTGCGCCGTCTGTCAGCTTTAATCCGTCAATTACAAGCTCACCTGTATCGGATGTGGTAAATGCCGCACTTCCGGAAGGTATCTCCACGCCTCCATGCGTTTTTACACCTGTTATGCTCAGGGTGTAGTTCGTGCTCTTTTTAAGAAGCTTATCAAATGCAACCGCCAGTATTCTTTTCTGCTCGTCGTATGCGGAAATCGTACACGTTATCGTATCTCCGCCGCCGTTTAATACAGCTACGGCATCGGAGGTATCAACATCGCTCATAAAATATATCTCCGCTTTGTCGGCACTTGCTTTTACACCGGTCGACATGGGGCCGAACGCCTCTCCGTCAAGATTATATATCCTTATTTTCTCGACCCGCTCTGTGGGCGTCGGCATGGTTACCTTGATATTATCAAGCTGCAGGAAGGTCTTCGTCTGACCCGCATACGCCGGAACTTTAACCGCAAATCTGATACCGTGCAGGTAATTCGTAGCCTGCGCACCTGCTGTGTTCGCAGAGTTTTCACACACAAATTCATCATTTACATATAATTTTACTTTTGCGAAGCTTCCGGTACTCTTGTCTATTGTAAGCTTTATTTTATTCCACTGAGTATGATCCATAACCTTCCATCCGTAGTTTCCGTTTAACCCGGTATATGCCTGTGCTATAACCGGCTGATTATCGGTTCTTCTCATCTGAAGCCAGCCCTGTCCATTGGTAGAGGTTCCTGCCGCCGTAATATTTGCTCCGGTTGAAAATGATAAGGTGCAAAGCTGGCTGACCCTTCCGCCGGAATCAGCGTTACTCGAGATATTCGTCCTCATCTGCTCACTGTCTGAAAATTCGTCAAGATATGTGTAAGGCTGTATGTAGAAATGGCTGAAGCTCGTGTCCGGTATCTTCATGTCAAACTCAACGGATACTTCACCCTGCGTTACATCAAGCTTTTGACCGCCGAACTTTATACCACCGCGAAGATCCGTAATTGCGGTTAAGTTCTTATTTGTTATTGACAGAACCTTCCCGTGAGACGCATCCTTTGCATCCTCCGACGCCGAAAGATCCTCTGTATTCACATACGGGAACCACCGGCCGTCTACGCACATTACATCCGTGTTATTGCCTGCGAGGGTTGTGTACTCACCGAAGTCTTCATTGTACATCTCTGTTCTGCCGCCTCCGACCGAAGTTGTAAAGTATATATCCCCGTAAAGCTTCTTACCTGATATACCCGTTATATTATCAGGCATACAAACCAAGTATTCCGTCGCTTCATCAAGTGTTTCGTTAGCCTGTATCACAAGAGTTGTCAAGTTTTTAAGAACAGGTGCTTTTGTACTGAGCCTCGCTCCTGTTTTTGTGTTATATACCTCCACCGCACTGAAGTCCTGAGTGGGTTGAGCCGAAACACTTTCCGAAAATTCTACCGTTATATCCGAGCCGTCAGCACTTGCCTTGCCGTAAAACAGAGCGTCATCTTCATAGCCGTAAACCTTGACGTTGTCAATATACAAACCGGAATTATTCTCTACGCTGTCCGCCTGGTACCCCTTTCTCGATACAACCTGCACGGTCGAGAAGGAATTATATGTGTTGTCTACGAGGTCTGCCGCAACATAACCCGTGCCGAGATATGTGCCGTTAAGGTAGTACTTAACCTCATTCTTTGAAAATACAACATCCATCTTATGCCATGTGCGGTTAGCCACACTTGCTTTTGCACTCTCAGTAACCGCACCGGTACCTGCTCCCGATTCAACTACTCCGATTACTGCGTTTTCGTTAGGTGTCGTTATCTTACTCGTTGCGTAATTTATATTAAACTGACCTATGTACATCGTCTTCTTAAACGCCGAATCAGAGGTACCCACAAACCTTATCTCATACGGAATTGTGTTATCATATACATAAAAATCAAAGCTCAGCATTTTATTCGGAGACGCATACGCCAGAGCTTCGTCATACAGCGCAAACCCTCCCATGGTGTCGTTTGAAACATAGCGGTATTGGCAAACCTCCCCATGCTCGGTATCCTGTGCGTCTATCGTTGAAAAATCAATTATATTTCTGCCGTACAAGCGAGAAGCCGTTACACTCCAGTCGTCATTGCAGGTTTTTTGCGTAATCAGTACGTTTTCCTCCGGCTCGGCAGCCGCATATCCCACGGCAGGCAAAGCCGCAAGCATCGCCGCAGAGGTTAGAACCGAAATTAAAGCTTTTGTCAATTTTACAAATTTTTTCATATTAAATTTCTCCTTTATGATTAATAATAATTTCAGCCTTAATAATCCAGATTGTCAAGATAATTTGCCTGGAAATCCGAGGCTGCCTTTTCAAGCAGCTGTGCACAGTCTGCGTTTTTATTCGTCAGAACCTCCTGAATACAGCCGTCTAAAATCCCGTAAAGCTCCTGAGCACAAACCGGCTCTTCGGGCTGAATTTCACAGGGGAGGTTTTCCACAAACTCATTATAAAGCTTTACGTGATTCGGATTGCAGTTCATATTCTTGTCAATTAATTCGCTGAGGTATTTTACCGACTCAGTATCGCTGTTCCAAATGCTCAAGCTCTTTAAACCCACAAGGCAATTTTTATCAGCATTTATCTTTATTGCATTTTCCTGATTCATTTTGAAGTCGTCCGTTGCTTTATAATTACAATCTGTCTCAATCCATCGAATCGCCGCATCAATCTGTTCTTCGCTTGCGACCGACGATACGGAGTACGCCTTTCCGCCCAACAGCGTTACATGGCGCTTCGGCCCCGCCGGGAGAGCAAACATACCGTAATCATCCGGCCCCATCCCATAGGTTACCACCTTTGACGAAATATCCGCTGCGTTTATAAACATACCGGCATTTCCTGTAGCAAAAAGCTTCAAATATTCTTCATTGTCAATCAATGTGTTTGCCGGCAGGATATCATGCTTCCATTTTAAATCCTTTATCCACTGCAGTGCCTCCGCAGCCTCAGGTGTGTTAAAGGTTGCCTTCCACTTTCCGTCGTCTCCTTTTTCCATAAAATCTACGCCGAATGACCATGCGAGACATGTGAATATCCATCCGCCGTTGTTATTTGCCGTCGGGAACACAAATCCGGGTTTTCCCGTCGCCTCCTTAATCTTTTTTGCAAACTCCACAACATCATCCCAGGTTTTCGGCTGCTTGGGAGTTCCGTCCGCCTCTGTAAGTCCTGCCGCCTCAAACATTTCGGTATTATATGCCATACCCAAAACGTAAGCTGTTGACGGAAACGCATATATATCTCCGTCACTGTTTGTAATAATCTCCATTAATTTTGGGTTGAACTTATTTTCATATCCGCGCTTTTTCAAAACCTCCGAAAGATCCGCCGAATATCCCGACTCAATTATCTGCCTGATTTCAGTCATATATGTATCATACACTGTGGGAAGCTGACCGCCGGCAGCCTTGGCGTAAAATGTTTTTAGCTCCGATCTCCAATGGTCAGGCTCTATCGTAACATCGGGATTCTGCGCTTCAAAGCTCTCCTTTCTGGCGTTCAGCGCGTCAAGCTGCTTACCTTCGTTCTGCGGCCAGTTCCCGACTGACACAATTGTTTTTCCGTTCTTATCACTCGTTCCGACCTTGTCAGCTCCGCAGCCCGCAAACACACCGGCAGCTAACACTGCCGCCGTCAAAAGCGCCGTCACCTTAAAAAACCTTATTCTCATCTTTTTACCACTCATTTTATTCTCTCCTTATATAAATTTTATTTCTTTTCCAAAGTCACCGGAATGAACAGTGCAGCATTCTTACTGTCGCCTATTCCTCCGCAATATTCAAGCCAGCCGTTTCTGCCCGCTCCGTCATTCTCGTTTACCAACACGCTGAAGTACACTTCATTGAGCCGTGTCACATCCGTTTCCTCTCCGTATATCTGCTCCCACGGAAATTTCGCCTCGTATATAGTCCGCGATCCCTCCCTTTTGACCTGAAGCTCTACCCCCTCGTAGATTTCCACATCCTTTTCATTGATAATGCCCGTGTTTACTCCTATAAATGAATATCTGTCCACCTTAGGTACGCCGTTCACCAATGCAATGCCATATTCCGTCCTTGCGGCGCTTGCAATATTTTTCTTGGCAAACGCAAACTGAATACTGTCGCACGCCCACGCACGTGCCATTTCATCCTCATCATGGAGCACGTCATCCGTAACCTCTGCGCCAATATAGAAATTATCCTCATCATATGCGCAGAATATCTTTGCACTCAAATCGTCGGGGCCGCTCCAATCGGGCTGCAGCCTGATCTGACTCTCATTGTTAATGAGCATCGGCATCGACTTGTTCCACTCACCGTAGCCTAATGTCCCGTCTATTACGGGCGGTTTTTTCATTCTTGCCATTGCCGTCATATACACGCTGTTTTTTATATCCGTATAAGCCTTTCCGTCACTTAAACCGAGATCAATCACCGCATTCATATGTGCCCCCGCAAGCTCCTGCGGAACATTTATTCTGAACCTTTTAACGTCTCTCGGCAGAAGATTGCTGAATTTTAATTCTCCCGTTTCATCCGCCAGCTCCTGCGGCTCTTTTATAACCGCTGTTCCCGAGACACTGCCCGAATACTTGTTGTTCTTTATCTCTAAAATACATTGCCAACGCCCGTTTCTGTAATATGACGGCTTTAATTCATACGAGACAATATCACGGTATTCCACCGGAATTTCATACTCATAACAGCAACCGCCTGTTTCCTTATTCTTTATACGAACATGTATTTTCTCGTTTTCTACCGAATTTCCACCGGTCACAAAGCTTATTTTCTCATTCGTTCTCGCTGACTCGGTAATGTTTTCCGGAAGATCCGTCTCAATCTCAATTTCCTTGCCCGTATTGTTGCTTATATGAATATACGCCACATCGTTTTCCGTTGTCTCAACCTTGCCGGTAAGATTGTGCAGCTCAGGCTCCGCCTTTTCGCACTCGGTAAATTCACCGACTATGTATATCGGGCAGCCGGAAATATCCATTGTATATTTACCGTTAATCGGGCTGAGCTCCGTCGGATTTCCGTACAAATCGTATACAGTCACCCGGGGTGCGTCAAGCTTTAAAGCTATCGTCTCCTTTGCGTCTGAGCTGTTCCACGCAACAACTGCCCTGTTCCCGTCTCTGAGTTTGAACCGATACATATGTGTACCGTTCTCTGTTTTTTCTATTTCCTTTTCAAATACTGCGTCTGTCATAATCGAGTTGTAATTCGCATAGCTGAGAAGGACAGGCTTTGCCCCGTACGGCGGATAATTTCCTGCGGCACCCTTCGACCATGTTCTCATGAAGCCGAAACCGTTCTCATGAGACGAGGTGGTCTGCTTCTCCTGATTGCAGTACCATTGTATTTCATCCAAGCTATCATACACCATCACAGCCCATCTCACAATATATGACGCCTGACCGATCTCATCTGTAACACCCGGAGTCGTCCATCCCATTTCCGAAACCTGAATTTCCATATCGTTATATCCGAATTCATCCAAAAGCTCTCTTGTCTCTTCTAAAAACATACCGCGCTTTGTGTGAAAATCCTCTGCCGCCGCATGAGTATAGGTATGAATACACGCCGAATCCATATATTCGCCGCCCCCGTATTCAAATACCTCACGCACCCAGTCAATTGCGTCCTGAGGTGCATTGGGCTTGATGGTAGGAGAGGCAACCAAGCCCCATACCTCCGCTTTCGGGTCAAGTCTTTTTACAACGGGATAGGTATGCTTGAGCAGCTCTACATAGTCCTTTGACGTTGCGCCGATATAGTTAAATCCGGCGCCGTTATATTCGTTCCAGACCTCATATGTAACCTCTGCTCCCTCAGCCTTGTTTTCGTTAATTTGCCGAATCATTTCCTCGACGTACTTTTCCCACTCCTTGTATTCCGCATCGGTCACGGGCGGGATTTTACCCCAAGTCAGAATTGCACATATTTTCATGTCATTATCGTCTACCATCCGAATTTGATTTATATGCGCTTCGTCCAATGTGTAATTTCCCGTTCTGTATCCCGGGCAATATATATAATTAAGGTCAATTCTGTATACCCCCGTTCCCAAATCCGCAAACAGCTTTGTTTTCCTTTCCGCTTCATCGATTCCGTGCCCGTCGGCCGTATGATCCGTAAACCCTATCCGCTTGTTTCTGAGCCCCTCAGGCGGTGCGTTTACCACTGAGAACTGAAGGCTTTGCTCCGACAGCAGCTCGCCGCTGTCCGCATCCGAAACCTTTGTGTCAAGGTAATAAAATCCGAATTTATCCACCTTTGTCCCTATTTTGAGCTTCTGCTCCTCTCCGCTGTCCAGACTCAAATTCTGTTCCCGAGTGTCTGTCACACGGTTTTCGTCATTGCGAACCGTTGTCCTTATGCTGACGTTTTTCGAGGTATCAAGTGCATTCTTGAAGGTTGCCGAAAACTCAGCCTCCTTTTTGAGAAATATAAATCCCAGGTTATTCTCCTCAGTTTTATACTCAATGGTGACCGGACTTTCGAAGTTTTCCGGAATCCCGATTCCCTCATAAGGCACTTTAGCGCCTCTCTTTGGGAAGTTTACAACACGCATATTGTCAAACAGATATACGGCGCCGCCGTTCATGTTCTCAACCGTCATTCTGAAGCCGCCCATACCGATAAACTCATCGGTAATCGGCAGAACCGTCTGCTCAACCCCATCCACAAAATAGCTGACTTCACCCTTGGAATAGTCAATCCACATATCATAATGATACCATTGATTCACCTGATACAACAATGAGTTTACAACACGGGTGCCGCACGGAGGCATAAAGCTTTCAAAATAAGAAAGTCTTCCGTCCTGACACACATACAGGCTTCGATATATCTTGTCGGCTTCAAAGGACGGCTGTTCTCCCTCCTTAACGGGACGGAAAATGTCCATGTAGCCGCGCGTCGTTGTCTTGCTGAAATTCATGTCAAAGCTGACAAGAGTTGCCTCCCGCGGCGATGATGTGTCCGCATAAACAGTAAACTGCGACACTCCCGACTGAGAGTCGGCTTTTAAGACGTTTCTCCCGTCAACATTTGCCACAGACGCATTGTTTACTCGTATCTCACCGCTCGATGCCTCAAGCCCGTTTTCAAAATCGCTTTCAAAAAGCACCTCGGGCACAAGAGTTCCATTGTCCGCATCAGATGCAGCATATACCTGCCCAATAACTAATGAAAATGCCAAAAGCAGTACAGTAAACCTTTTCATTATACACCTTCTCCTTTAATCAATTTTATATAACCCGAAAACGGGAACCTGATTTTCTTTATTCCAAACCATAATCTTTATTGTGTCAATCGTATCGGATTTCAATTTGCCTGTAACCGATGCGCTGAATTCGACTGTAGACGTATCCACGCTTACAATATCCGCAAGTACACCGTTCTCGTATTGCGCAACAGCTATAAATGCGTTTCTGTCCGAAGCGACAGGCCTGTACAGTCCGTCAAGTCTGACAGTAAATGTGTCACCGGTACTCATCTGCGACAGCTTCTCGACTTTATTGCCGCCGCAAGTCACCGTCAGCTTCGGCACATTAAACGTAAGCTTTATTTCCTGTGTACGGATTCCGCTGTCAAATCCCGCCTTGACCGTATAGCACCCCGTCTTCGATAAATTCTTAAAGCTGAATTTATAGTCTCCTGAAATGTCTGCACACATCTGACCGATATATGCAATATCCGAGGGCTGCACCTCGCTTTCCCCGACTCCGAAAACAGTAAGACCGACTTCATCTGACACTCCGCCCGTATTTCCTGTAACATTCACAATATCGTTATTGTAATCAACATACACATCCATTTTCGACGTATTCATCCTGTCAATCACATAAACGGGTGAGCTGTCAAGCAGAAGCTTTACACCGTCCGCAGTCTTTTCATACGAACAGCCGTTTCCGAATACATCAATCACCGCAGCGGATTCCCCTGTCTTTATTTCCGCCTCTTTGCTGCTCTCCGTAGTCCACAATATATACATATCGTTTTGCATTCTGTCTTTAAAACGATAGCAGTAGACGTCGGCATCACCCATATCGCACCTGCCTTCATAAGCCGCACCGCCGGTCAAGGAATTGAAGTTCGAAAGGCTTAAAAACGATGGTTTTGCACCGTATATCGGTTCATCTCCTGCATACTGCTTTGTCCACGCCCGTGTAAAGCCGTAACGGTTTTCAAAGCTTGAGGCAGTCTGCTTTTCCTGATTTACATACCAGTATACGTCTCCTGTATCTCCGTAATTCATCGCCATCCATCGCACAATCCAGTCAGCCATATCCCGCTCACTCACAATCGTACCCGTAGACCATCCTATCTCGGATATGTCAATCCGCATACCGGTATATCCGAACTCGTCAAGGACAGCGCGTGTTTGAGATAGTAGTTTCGCCCGCTTGGTCGAAACGTTTTCCGGCATCTTATGGGTATATATATGAATACTCGCCGCATCCATATAATCGCCGCCCCCGTTTTGAATTACCTCGCGTATCCAATCAATTGCATCCTGTTCCACACTCTCGTTATCCTCGGTATTCTGCGGTGAAACAACAAGACCGTTTACACAAGCGGACTCATCATTTCTCTTTATAATAGGGTAAGTATGCTTCAGCAGGTTAACATAATCCGAGGTATCTGCACCGATATAATTAAATCCCGCTCCGTTATATTCATTCCACACCTCATATACAATGTCACCATTCTTGCCTTTAAGCTGCTTTACTATCGCCTCAACATATTTTTCCCACTCGGCATATTCGCTGTCGGTAGTCGGCGGAATTTTTCCGTAGGTTAATATCGCCATAAGACCTATACCGTGTTCGGACATACATTCAACCTGATTCATAAGCGCTTCATCGATTTTATAAGTACCGGATGCATAATCCGTCTTACTTCTGTTAAACTCCAATCTGAGCCTGCCGACTCCTGCCTCTGCCATCAGCCTCATCTTGCGTTCCATCTCAGCCAAGCCGTGTCCGTAAGCCGTATGGTCAGTAAATCCGACTTTGTTGTTAAGCTTTCCGCTGCCGCCGTTTACTGCAGAAAACCGAAGTTCCTTCTCCGCCAAAACAATTCCGTTCGCATCTCTTATCCTTGTATTGAGACAGTAAAACCCAAATTCGTTAAGGCTTGCATCAAATCTTAAATCTTCCACTGCCCCGGGATTTAACGTCATTTCCTTTTTCTTATTCAAAAGCACATTTCTGTTTTCATCCAGAATTGTCATCTCTGCCGAAACCGACTGAGTATTTCTCCGGACGTTCTTGAAAACCGCATTGAACGTAACGCTCTTCCCCATAAAAATGAAACCGAGTCTGTTGTCCTCAGCGGGAAATTCAATCGTTACCGGGTTTTCAAAATTCTCCGGAACGGCAACTCCCGATAGGGCGACCCGTCCGCCGCGCTCCGGGAAATTAATTATCTTTATATTATCAAACATATAATTTGCTCCGCCGTTCATGCCGTCTACCGTCATTTTAAAGCCGCCGACGCCCTCAAAGCTTCCGGTTATCGGAATACATCCGATTTCAACACCGTCCACAAAATAATATACCCTCTTGTTTGTATAATCAATCCACATGTTAAAGCTGTACCACTGCCCTGTCTTGTACATAAGCGAGGATTCAACCCTTGTGCCGCTGGGCGGTGTAAAGCTTTCAAAATATGAGATTGTCCCCTCCTGTGTCACATAAAGACCTCGGGACATATCATTCGCACCCATAGCCCTCGATGTGCCGAAAATATCCATGTACCCTCGAGTGGTAGTTTTGTCAAAGCACATATCGAAGCTGATAAGCGTTGCCTCACACTGAGCTTTTTCCGCCGAATATGCGTAAAAATACGCATTTCCCGAAGTGGAATCCGCTCTTAATACTTTTCTTCCGTCATATGTATCCGCCGAAATATTTGTCCCCGCAATCCTGCCCACAGATGCCGAAAGTCCGTCTTCAAACCCGGACTCAAACCCCGTTTTCATTTCCAGCGTATCTGCGGCAATCGTCTCAACCGCAAACATCTGTACAAAAATCACCGTCAATACCCATAGAGCAATAAATCTTTTTCTCATATCCGCACTCCTCATTGCTTTTATGTGTTTATTATAGTATATCCGTCATTTGCTTTCATTAATATTTTATACTTTCTCTCTCAAAATCTTAGATTTTATGCTCAATTTATTTTTTCAAATCACAGCTCAGCTTGAAAAAATATACAATTTATGACTTATATGCGTTAAATTTTCATCATTATTCTACACAAAGTCTTAATAGGATTCCTTAGATTTTTTTATTTCTCTTTTAAAAATCTTAGATTTTATGTCATAACCGTTCAGGCTCGCACCGTGCTTTATCCTTCGTATCTTAAGTAAATTATTTCAATAATAGGTGAAAAAATATGTGAAAATCGTCATTCACTCTTTTCATCGAGAGACGAAATTTAAATCGAAAAAAATTATCCCTCGCCTATAAAAGACGGGGGATGTTTTGATATAGTTATATTTAGGAGTGTGATTTTCTGTATTTAAGCGGCGAAACCTTCTCTTCCTCCTTAAATACATATGAAAAATAATTACTGTCATTAAATCCGCACTTATCGGAGATTTCCGATATAGAATCGTTTGTTTTGATCAGCAAAAGCTTTGCCTGGCGTATTCGAATCATACGCACATATTCGCTTACGCTCAATCCCGTAACGGCCTTGAACCTTCTGGAAAGGTAACCGGGACTTATCCCGTTTATATCCGCAAGAAGTTCTAAAGATAAGCTCTCGGCATAATTACAATTGATATAGTCCATCACATGAGCTATTACCAAATCCTTTTCGTTCTCGCTCGGCGTAAATGACGGCTTTCTTATAAATAATACAAACAGCTCATACAAAAAATTCTTATACATCTCGGCAGAAAACTCGTCCGGGTTACTAAATTCCCTCAGGAGCTTTGAAACAATACCATGAACAAATTCGGAATCCTCCGTTTTTGGCTTGTAAACCGGATTTAATTTAAAATCATTTATTCTCGTCAGAATCTGTGTTGAAAGATAATCCTTGCTGAAATACATAAGTATACGTCCGTGAGGACTGGTGTTATAAAAAACCTTATGGAGTACATTTGGCGGAACAAATATCCAGTCGCCTTTATTTACTCTGTACTTCTTTTTTCCTATTCTGTACGTGCAGCTTCCCTCCAGTAAAAAATAAAGCTCATACCAATCATGATAATGAAACGGATACGTATTATCGAGAGTATAAGTTGCATGAGTATATTCAATTGTAAACAGACTTTTGGGAGGATTTTTTGAATCAATAAGATTTCTCGCCTCTTTATATATCTCATTCTGCATATAATTTCCCTCCTTAAATATTGACAGATATCTTAAGTTTGCCGAGCTTCTCGACAGCTATATTCGGCTCCTGTACGAAAAATCCGTATCCTCAGGATGCAAAAAGGCCGTTTCGCACCGGTCTATATATGCTGCGCCATCAGCACTGAATTCTGTCTCGCCGTGGTGAAGCACATACACCGCAACCTGATCGCCCGGCTCTGGCGTTTTGCCGATAACATTGATAACTCCGGTATTGTAATTTGCAATTATTGACACTGTTTCATCCGAGCCGATATCAACCGTGTGCCACACATCTCTGATGGAGTCAATCTTGGCAATCAGCTCGTCTGCTATCGCCTTATCCTCTTCAACATT